>CAYJDN010000047.1:8940-10016 GCA_964368925.1 uncultured Desulfovibrionaceae bacterium
CCAACGTTTACACCAATAATTGACTTGCTATCACTTGCAATAGCAATGCCATCTTTATTTACAAGATAGGCTATGCCAATATCACGGTAGATATCACTCAAATGTTTTGTAAACATTTCAATATGTTGAGTGTACATCTTTGTTTGTTCAGAATTTGGATCAGCATTATACATTTTCATATAATCAGCAAGCACTCCCATTCCACCATATGAAGCGGTAATGCCATCAAGATATTGAACAATGCTATTGATTTCATTTGCTTGAACATTTGTAAGCTCTAACAACTGCTTATCAAAAGATTCTTTAAAAGACCTTTCTGCTGTTGAGCTTGCTGAATATGCTAAAATGGCAAGACCCAAAATGGTCGGTGCCAAGAGATAAATCAGCATCTTTTTCATTAAATTTAATTGCATATAGGATACCCCCTACCTTTAAATAATACATCTTTATACTTAAAACAATATTCTAAAATGCTTTTCGACAGATTAAATTTTAATAATAGAGCAAAGAAGTAATTTTTGTAATAAATGTTTATAGAGATAATGAAGATTGAAAACTTGCTATGTTCTAAAGAATGCGATAATCTACACTTATTAAAACAAGGAAAATCATATGTATGAATTGATGCAAGTAGGTAAAAAAACATATTATATTAACTGCCCTGCTAAAATGGAAAAGATATTTGCCTTATTGATAGTGGAAATGACAAACATGCTGCATCTAAGATATTGAAAATTATTGAAGAAAAAAATTGGAACTTGCAATATATAATAAATACTCATTCGCATGCCGATCATATAGGCGGTAATAAATTTTTACAACAAAGAACGAATTGCACAATTTTTGCACCTGAAATCGAATTGCCCTTTGTTGAAAACCCTGTTTTTGAGCCAGCTTTTCTCTATGGCGCTTATCCTTGCAAAAGTTTACAAAATAAATTTCTTAAGGCAGAGGCGAGTCTTGCTCAAAAACTTTGTGAAGAAAAGCTTCCACAAGGTTTAGAAATACTGAATATTGACGGCCACAGTCTTGCTATGCGAGCAATAAAAACCGACGATGACATTTATTTTTTGGCT
>CAYJDN010000048.1:0-9937 GCA_964368925.1 uncultured Desulfovibrionaceae bacterium
TTGGGGGAGGGAAAACCTAACTTTTTCAAAAGTTTGGTTTTCTCTCCCCCAAATAAATTAACTTTAAGTTGCACTTGGAATAACTTTGAGAAAGCGTTTAAACTCTTCCTCAAAGTTTCCAAGTATACTATTTGCTTTTGCACTTTGCGTATACTCATAGTGTTCATTGAGGAGTGCAAACAGTATTTCTTTATCTAAGGCATCTAAATTACTTTCAATTTCAACGCTTGACATATTACATTTTGATTGAAAATCATTTGTTGCATCATATATATAGGCAGTTCCGCCGCTCATTCCTGCGGCAAAGTTCAAGCCACAACTACCTAAAATTACAACAGTTCCGCCAGTCATATATTCACAGCCATGATCGCTCACGCCCTCAACAACAGCATCAGCGCCGCTGTTACGCACAGCAAAGCGATCTCCAGCCTTACCAGCTATAAAGGCTTTACCAGAAGTGGCTCCATAGAGGGCAACATTCCCAATTATTGAACAATTTTGCAAATGCGTAGCATAAGCAGAAAAAGGTGTGATGCTCATAATTCCGCCGCAAAGCCCTTTTGCTATGTAATCATTGGCATTCCCTTTAAGGAAAAGGCTCAAGCCTTTAGGAGCAAAAGCGCCGAAACTTTGACCAGCTGTTCCCGTAAAATGCAATCTAACTGTATGATCCTTGAATTCTTTATATTTTAGAGCCATCATACCTGCTAAATTTGTTCCTACAGCCCTATCTGTATTTTTTATTTCGTTATGAAAGACGCTAGGAATATTTCTTTCTAAATTAGCGGAAACTTTATCAAAAATAACTTCTTCCCATTTTGCTATTTCTATATCTTTTGCTTGTCTTGCTTTACGTTTTGTGTAGGGATGAGATTGCAATAAGAGTGACATATCAAGATTATAGGCCTTTTGAGGAATAAGCTCTTGATTTATTTCAAGTAAATCAGCTCTACCCAAGATTTCATCTATAGAAGTAAAACCAAGTTGAGCAAGATTTTCTTTTGTGTCTTCTGCAATGAAATTGATATAGTTTTCAATATGTTCAGCAGTACCTTTAAACTTTGCGCATAATTTATCTTCCTGCGTACATATGCCAACGGGGCAAGCGCCTTTGTAACACTGCCTACACATAATACAACCCATAGCGACGAGAAGTGAAGTGCCGAATAATATTTCTTCTGCACCGAGCATAAAGGCAATGAGGGCATCACGTCCCGACTGTATAAGCCCATCTGTCTGCAACACAACCTTATGGCGCATGGCATTTGCTAAAAGAGCTTGATGCACTTCTGCTACACCCAATTCCCAAGGCAGCCCTACGTGATAGACCGAAGAAAGTGGCGCAGCGCCAGTGCCGCCGTCATGCCCTGATATGCAAATAGCGTCCGCACCTGCTTTTACTACGCCTACTGCTACTGTGCCTATACCTGCTTCAGCAACTAATTTTACTGAAACTTTCAAGCCTTTGCGCAATTTTTTGATGTCATAAATAAGTTGTGCTAAATCTTCAATAGAATAAATGTCATGGTGTGGGGGCGGAGAAATTAAAGTCACACCAGCTTTTGTGTGTCGCACTTTTGCTATGTATGGAGTAACTTTTGACCCTGGTAATTGCCCACCCTCACCTGGTTTTGCGCCTTGTGCCACCTTAATTTGTACTTCATCACCTGAGGCAAGATATTCAGCAGTCACGCCAAATCGCCCAGAAGCTATTTGTCTTATACGTGAGCATAAATCTTTATCGCTTCCACGAGTGCGAGTGCGTGCTATTTCTTCACCACCCTCGCCACAATTCGACTGTAAACCTAATCTATTGAAGCCTTCTGCTATACATTCATGCGATTCTTTGCTCAATGCACCTAATGACATGGCTGCACCTGCAAATCTTTTACGTATTTCCTCTATTGATTCAAAATCATTAGCTTTTTTCTTGCTTTTTCTATATTTCCAAATAGAACGTAAAGTTACACCACGTGAAGCAAGATACAATTCTTGTTCATAGGTTCTATAGAGCTTATAGTCATTATTTTCAACAGCTTGACGCAAAAGTGAACGAACGTTTTTGTTCCATAAATGCGCATCTTCTTCATTTTTTTCGCCCTTACCTATGCAATAAGAATAGCGGGCGTGACATTCTTTATAAATATCTTCAAGCCCAATGCCGCCAATGCGTGAATAAGTGCCTGTGAAAAAGTTATCAATCACGGAAGTGTGTAAACCTAAAGCTTCAAAACATTGCGCCCCTGCAAAAGAAGCAAGCGTAGAAATACCTAATCGGGCAAAAACTTTGAGTAAGCCTTTTTCTAGTGAAATATAATATCTTTTTAAAGCTGTTTCATAATCAATTTCTTTAGCAATTTTATTATCTTGCACATATTTTCCAATGGCGGCATATGCGGCATAAGGATAGACAGCATTTGCGCCAAAAGAAAGCAATAAAGCCATGTGCATCACTTCAAAAGCTTGCCCTGTTTCTATAATAATATCACATTGATGACGCATTTTCTTACGAATGAGATGTTGATGAACAGTCGCTACAGCCAATAAAGCAGGTAGGGGCATAGTATTAACGCTTGCGTCTTTGTCGGATAAAATAAGTATGCGTGCGCCTTTTTCTAAAGCTATTTCTGCTTGCGTGCAAAGAGTGTCTAAGGAAACGCAAAATCCATTATAATCAGATTTATAAAGCATACTTATATTGATACGTTTTGAAGCAGGATCTTGTATTTGTTCAATTTCTTCCATCGCTTTTGCATGCAAAAATGGGTGCTCTAAATAAATATATTTTTGTGCGTCCTTAGGATTTTGAAATAAATTCCCCCTACCGCCAAGAACCGTTTTTAGCGACATAGAAAGCTTTTCACGTATCGGATCGATAGATGGATTCGTCACTTGCGCAAATAATTGTTTAAAATAATTGAATAATGACTGAGGTTTATAACTAAGAACTGCCCAAGGCACATCAAGCCCCATAGCGCCCACTGGCTCTTCTTGTGCGTTTACCATTGAAACTATGGTTGATTCACTGGCCTTTTCACAAAAGCAAAACAAGTCAAACCATTCAGGATTATTGCCTTTTTCTTCATGTAAATGTAAATCATCATCATTAGATAAAATATAATTTTTTTCAGCAAAATTCGCCTCGTAGGCATGCGCATTCAAAATTGGTTCTTTAATTTCTTCATCAAAAATTAAACGGCCTTTTTCGAAATCTACCATCATAAGCGAACGTGGTGATAATTGCCCATGCTCGACATACGAACCTTGAAAAATATCTAAAACCCCTACTTCTGACGAAAGAATTACATAATTATCATCAGTCACTGAATAACGGCAAGGGCGCAGTCCATTTCTGTCTAGACTCGCACCAATGCGAGAATGGCCGTCAGTAAAAACCATCGTTGTTGGGCCGTCCCAAGGTTCCATAATTTGCATTTGATAATCATAAAAGGCTTTTTTCTTTACATCTTTTGTAATACTTTCAGAATTTGGCTCAGGAATCATAGTCATCATGGCGTGTGAAATGTCATAGCCACCATGCACCATAAGCTCAAAAACATTATCAAAAGAACCAGAATCGCTCATAGAGGGATCAATACAAGGAAGAAGATTATTTAAATCATTGCCCAAAACTTCACTTTTTAACGCCTGTTCACGTATATTCATTTGCGTCTTATTGCTACGAATTGTATTTATTTCGCCGTTATGCGCAATGTGCCTAAATGGTTGACATAAATTCCAAGAGGGCTTTGTATTTGTACTAAAACGCTCGTGGAAAATAGCAAAAGTAACTTTAAATTGATCATTATTTAAATCTTCATAAAAAGCACGAAGATTTTTACCTGGCATAATACCCTTATATATAATACTTTTTGAAGAAAGACTGGCTATATGAAACAGCTTCAATTCCTTACTTTGCTTGTTCAAAAATTCAAATGCGGCAAATTCTATCTGCTTACGCAATACATACAATTTCCTCTCTATAGACTGCTCAGAAGCTTTTTTCCCTTTATATATAAAAAGGATATGCCTAAAATCAGGTAAAGATGACAAAACTTTACGTGAAAGAACATCAATATTTGTAGGTACTTCACGTATAGATTCTAAGTCAAATGAAAATTTTTGAGCTGTGGTACTAATAATGTCTAGTAAATTTTCTTGCAAAAAAGCATCTATAGGCAAAAAGAAAGAGCCAATACCAAATTTTGTGCTATTATCTGCAATTTGTGGAAATATTTTAACAAAGAAATCAAGAGGGATAGGCATAAGAAGCCCTGAGCCGTCCGACATTTTCTCATCTTCATCAGTACCGCCTCTATGCGTAAGATGCGACATAGCTTTTAATGCGTATTCAAGCACTTGATATTTAGGCTGATTGTCTAAATTACCAATAAATCCAACGCCACAAGCGTCATGCTCTTCATGTATATTGTAAAGTGATTGCATATAGTTATCGCCCTAAAAGGTATGCCCTCAAACAGAATCTTGGGCATACCTTTATTTTTATTGTTAGTTTTTATGTGTATATTATAAATTCTACTTCAGTATGTAATTCTAATGTATCCAAAGAAGTTCATGATATTTTGGTAAAGTCCAATCATTATCATCAATTACTTGCTCTAAAGCATCAGAATGAGCACGACATTGATTCATCAAAGGTATGCAATTTTCAAGCACATAATCAGCTTGAGCATCAATTTCTTCAATAGTGGCAATCTTTTTGATAACAGCATCAAGCTCAGCACTAGATTTTATTAATGCTAAATGATTATTACGAATAAAATCAAATGCTTTTTGCTCTTCGCTTGCTTCACCAACAAGCTCTTTTGTGGCAATTACGAGCTTAGCCGCATTTGTCTGCGCTTTTTGTACTATAGGTAACACTCGCTCTCTTACTAAATTGAGAGTGACTTGAGCTTCAATGGTGATTGTTTTTACATAGTTATCAAGGAAAATTTCTTGTCTTGAATGAATTTCTACTTCTGAAAGAACATTGGTGCGCTTGAAAACTTCTAGTATAGCTGGAGTTGTGAAATTCTTTAACCCTACGACAGTATTAGGTAAATTTGGCAAACCACGTTTTTGTGCTTCTTCATGCCATTCTTTTGAATAACCATTACCATTAAAAACAATAGGTAAATGCTGTTTGAATAGCTTTGGAAGCAATTCTTGTAAGGCTTCTTTTATCTTTTTACCGCCCTTAATTATCGCTTCTAATTCATCAGCAATATCATCTAAAGCACACGCCATTATTGAATTTAATGCAAAATTGATAGGCGAAACAGATTGAGATGAACCGCAAGCTCTAAATTCAAATTTATTACCAGTAAAAGCAAAAGGACTTGTTCTATTTCTGTCAGAATAATCACGTGGTAACACTGGTAGCGAAGAAACGCCTATACGAATGCCCTCGTTTTTTGCATGCAATTTATTACCACCAGAAATAATTGTTTCAATAACTTCTGTAAGTAATTCGCCAAGATAAATAGAAGTAATTGCTGGAGGTGCTTCATTTGCTCCTAAACGATGATCATTTCCTGCCCCAACAGTTCCAAGGCGAAGCACATCTGAATGTTCATGCACAGCTTTCATTAATGCCGCTAAAAATACAAGAAATTGAGCATTTTTTAATGGGGTTTCGCCCGGATCAATAAGATTATTTCCCTCAGAATCGCATAATGACCAATTATTATGCTTACCACTTCCATTTACGCCAGCAAAAGGTTTTTCGTGTAAAAGACAAACAAAATCATGCTCTTGTGCTGTCGCTCGTAAAATATTCATAATCATCATGTTATGGTCTGTGGCAAGATTCGCCTCTTCATATAAAGGCGCAAGTTCAAATTGCCCTGGTGCAACTTCATTATGACGTGTGTGGACAGGAATGCCGAGCGCAAATAATTTCGCCTCTACATCTTGCATGAAAGCCATTACACGCTTAGGTGTTGCACCAAAATAATGATCTTCCATTTCTTGCCCTTTAGGTGATGGTGCGCCAAGCAAAGTTCTGCCTGTCATAATTAAATCGGGTCTTAGAGCGGCTAAACGTGAATCAACTAAGAAATATTCCTGTTCTACTCCTGCCATAGGACGAACATATTTAACTTTTTTGTTGCCAAATAAACGAAGCACTCTAACAGCACTTTTTGATACGGCATCAATAGAACGCAATAAAGGAATTTTCCTGTCTAGAGCTTCGCCAGAATAAGAATAAAAAACAGTTGGAATGTGTAAAGTATGGCCATATTTACCTGGAAGTAGAAATGCTGGCACAGTTGGATCCCATGCAGTGTAGCCACGAGCTTCAAAGGTAGAACGAATGCCACCAGAAGGAAAAGAAGAAGCGTCAGGTTCGCCACAAGTGAGCATTTTACCAGAAAATTTATTAATTAAATGCCCATCAGCTGTAGGAATAAAAAATGCATCATGCTTTTCAGCAGTAGTGCCAGTCATAGGCTGAAACCAGTGGGCATAATGCGTTGCGCCATGTTCTACAGCCCAATCTTTCATCGCATTGGCGACAACGTTTGCCACGGTTTCTGTAAGAATCCCCCCCCTTAACGAAACTTCTTCCATAGCCTTATAGACATCTTGTGGCAAACGCTGACGCATAACATGAAGAGAAAACACATCTTTTCCATAAAGAGCATCAATATTCATTTGAGGCTCAAGCTTTGTTAAAGAATTTAATTGTGCCTCTTCACCATCACTCAATTGCATTGCTTGCATAAGCGCATTATTTCTAGCTGAATTCATAATTGTTCCTTTATAAATATGTATATTTTATAGCATATTGCATAAAGATTGAGTCTAAAAAATCCCTATTTTCCCTTATGCTTTGTTGTCCTCTTTTTTTTAGAATAGTCATGTAGCGCCGCTACACTCCTATCCTAAAAAAATATGACGTCTCACCTAAGGAAAAATATGATTTTTTTATTAACTCCATTTTTATGCAAAATGCTATAATTACTCAAGAAGAACTTGACGAGATAATGTCTATAAAGCACAATGTATGCCAAGAAGATTTTAATATATTAATTCAAATAGTTAAATCAAATTTAAAGGATAAAAAAAATGAATAAATCAGTTTTTTTCTACATTTATGTAGAAAAAAACTCTCTTCAAAACATGAAGAGAGCAAAACAAATTAATTTTATTAATTATATCAGAGCATTACAAAAAATTACATTTATGTAGAATATTTCATATCTATTATTCTTTGATAGCTTTTCTGTAGTCTTGGTACTTGAAATTATACTTCTTCATTCTTTGCCCGATGATACGCTCGGTTAAACCTAAATGCGAAGCGGCGGCGCCAACATGCCCTTTGTATAGCGTTAATGCTTCATCTATGGCAAATCTTTCAAGTTCTTCAATGCGCTCTGGTAGTGTACCAGCACCAAAAGATTGAAAATTACTTTTAGGTAGAATTCTACCTTCTGGACAAGTAAGGCTATGTAATTCCAAAGGTAAATGCTGTGGAAGCAGGTAAGAACCCTGCCCTATCAATAACAAACTTCTTTCAATAACATTTTCTAATTCTCGCACATTGCCAGGCCATGTGTATTTTTGCAGCATCTCAGCAAAAGCAAGAGAACATCTTGGCTTATCACGCTCTTGTTTTTTTGAAAAATATTCCAAAAAATGTTCTGCAAGAGGTAAAATATCGCTAGGTCTATCAGCTAAGCGTGGTAAATCTATAGAAAAAACATTTAATCTATAATAAAGATCTTTTCTAAATGTGCCCTCTTCTACCATTTCTTCAAGCGGACGGTTCGTTGCTGTAATAATGCGAACATCAACATGGCGTGATTGTTCGCTCCCCACACGCTCAAAGGCTCTTTCTTGTAATACTCTTAATAATTTTGCTTGAGTTGATAAAGAAAGTTCGCCCACTTCGTCTAGGAATAATGTGCCTTGATGCGCCATTTCAAAGCGTCCTTTACGAGCTTGCATAGCCCCTGTGAATGCACCCTTTTCGTGCCCAAATAGTTCACTTTCCACCAAACTTTCAGGCAATGCTGCGCAATTCAATGTTATGAAAGATTTTTCTTTTCTTAGACTTGTATCATGTATAGCTCTAGCCGCTAATTCTTTACCAGTGCCACTTTCACCACGAATCATAACCGTTGTTGAACTTGTTGCAACTTGTTCTATGCGTTCATACACTAATTGCATCGCTTCAGAATTTCCGACTAAATTTCTTGCGCCTTTATAATTTTTAGTCGGCACACGTAGCGAAGCAGATAAATCATCTTCATGATGAGCTTGCATACTATTATGATGCAATTTAATATAGGGCACAAATGAAGAAGCAATAACAGAAAGCATGCGCTCTTCGTGATCTGGATTATGCACTTGTTTTGTTGGTCTATCTATTCCAAGCGCTCCAATTATTTGATCATTATATTTTATGGGTACGCATAAAAAAGATATTTTTTCCTTTGCTTCTCTTGCATGTGTTCGATTTAAAAAAAGTGGATTATTCATCACATCATGCACAAAAATGGCTTCGCCAGATTGTATTACCTTACCAACAATCCCCTCGCCAACAACATAATGCCCCTGCTCTTTTTGTTCAACTGATAATCCCGTTGAAGCTTCAATGTATAAATCCCCATCAATCGGCGAAAGCATAACTAAAAGCACTCTTGGCGATTTTGTTAAAGTTCCAATAAATTCAAGCGCATCATCTAAAGTAATTTCATTATTTTGCAAATCATTCAAAATTTGCACCAATTGCTCAAGGTCAGATTTTTTTTTAGTTTCTTTATATTCTTTGATATGTTTCAAAAGTATACTCCATTCTACTTCAAGCTGTATCAATTATTTTTTTCTTTTCAAGTTTAACCATTGTAATAATTATTAATAATAGTTAAACAAAAATATAATTTCTAAATATTTTATGGTGAATAGCTCATGCAATTCATCTATCTCTTATTTGATTTTACATAATAAAGAAAAAAAGTCAAATTTTCTACATTTTTGTAGAAAATTTATTCTCCCAAAAATCTATATACGATAAAATGACATTTTTGTAATAATTGAAAAATTGAATATATTAAAATTGTTGACATTTATTCTCTTTCGCTCTACATTGACAAATCAAATAATTTTGATTTGAGGATATATATGCCGACAAATGAAGAAATTGCAAAAATTTACAAAGCTTTATGCGATCCAACTAGGGTTGCAATTATAAAGTTTTTAAAAAATGAAGAAAAATGTGCTTGCCAATTAACACAAGCACTTGATATTGCGCAATCAAAACTTTCCTATCATATGAAAATCCTTTGCGAAAGCGGCATTATTGAATCATGGAATGTAGGAAAATGGACTCATTATCAAGTGAGCAAAGAAGGTTCAAAAAAGGCAATGCATATTCTTGAAGAACTTACATTAACTTAGAAAAACACTCTAGCTAACTAAAACAATTATTTTTTTCAAAAACATATCAAATATTTTTGATGTAATACAAAAAATGAATTTTATAAGAGCTAGCTCTAAAATAAAATTAACACTCAACATAAGAATACATTCTAAACAAAAATTAAAACTATAACAAAAATTAAGGTAAGGAAAGAATGCTCAGTAAAAAATCATTAAAAACAATTGCTCCAATAGCTATAACACTCGCCATTGTTGGTATCTGGTTTGCTAAAAATCTTCCAGAACGTGCAGAAATGGAAAGTCAAGCAAATTTGAAATTCCCCCTTACTGTAACATCTATAAATCTTGAAGAATTACAGGCGCATAACATGCCTATAATCATAGACTTCGGTGCTGATTCTTGCGTTCCATGTATTGAGATGGCGCCAGTACTCAAAAAACTCAATGCTGAAATGCAAGACTCTGTGATTATTCAATTTGTTGATGTTTGGAAAAATCCTCAAGCTTCTCAAGCTTTTCCTCTTCAAGTTATCCCCACTCAGTTTTT
>CAYJDN010000049.1:0-3059 GCA_964368925.1 uncultured Desulfovibrionaceae bacterium
TGCTTATAAATTTTAGAAACACACCCTAGTCATAATCGGCATCGTGACTATTATTATTTGCTTTTGTAGGCTGTCTAACGTCTACATAAGAACCTGAATTATTAATAACATACCATAATCCATCATCAAATTGTTTTACCCACATTGTTCTTGCAGAATCAGCACCAGTAGACACAATGCTCACACGAGTATAATCACTTTCCTTTGCAGTATTTACAATTTCAACAGAATAATTGTCAGGTGACATACTATAACCATTTTCTGGCGATGTGCCCTTAGCAAAGCTTCTAAATATATAGTGCTTTGACGGATCTTTTAGGCGTGAAACAAAGGTTGCTGAACTTGCAGCGCCGTCCCAATTTTCGCCCGCACGCATGACATAACGCAACATTTTTTGCCCTTCTCTACGTGTTTGTGGATTTGCATAGACAAAAACGCCGTCAAAATACATTTTTATTGCACCAGCAGGAGTTTTGAGCATTGTTTGGCAACGTTCTTTAAATTCTGCATAATTATCTGGAAGCCCTTTTGCTACTGCAATGCTAGAATCTTTAGCACTTTCATACGATTGAGTGTTATGATAGTTCGTATTTTGCCCCCCTGCAACACAGCCAGTCAAAACTAAGGCAAAAAGCATTGCCAGTAAAATTGAAAGTTTATTTTTCATAAAGTAGACTCCTTTTTATTTTATAATTTAATTAGCGCTCAGTGCACCATATTGTTTAAGTAAATCTATCGCCTCATCTTGATTGTTGTGCACTGCATAGTCTAAAGCCGTCCAGCCCCTACTTATATCGCTTTGATTGATTATTGAGCCTTTATCGAGTAAAAGCCTTATTGCTTCAATATTTCCACTTTCAGCGGCAAGCATTAAAGGACTAATTCCAGCCTTACTCTTTAGATTTGGCTCTAAACCTTTTTCAAGTAAGTAGTTGATAATTTCCACATTTCCGCCACGAGCTGCCCAATGAAGCAAAGAATAACCAACAATATCAACACTATTAATAGAAGCATTATTTTCAATTAATAATTTTGTTATTTCATAATATTTTCCAGCCTTTGCATAAAGCTCCTTTTCTTTTAGATTGCAAGCATTTTGCACAGCAAAGAAAATGGCAGGCTGATTAGGCATCATGCCGTATATACCAAGGTCGGTTAGCGTGGCATTCACATCAACATTTTGCGCAAGAGCATTTTTTACGCCCGACAAATTACCGTAAAAACTTGACTTTATTAATTTTATTGGTTCTAGCGTTTTTTGTAAATATTCATCTGAAGTCATATTTTTTGAAACAAAATAATCAAATGGAACTTTTCCCTCATTATCCTTTATACTTATAGAAGCACTATGAGCAAGTAGGAGCGTCATCATTTCATAATTATCTTGTTTTACTGCTTCATGCAAGGGCGTTGTGTAAGGAGTAGTATCATAAACATTTTTATAATATGAATTATTTACGTCTGCACCATAATTTAGTAGAAGTATAACCTTTGCTAAATCATTATTTTTCACCGCTGAGTCTAACACAGAAAACATGCCAAAAGAAAGATTAGGATTTGCACCACTATCAAGTAATAACTTCATTAAATACCAATCAAGTTCAGTACTTACATTTGAAAAAGCAGTTTCACCCATACTTAAATTTTCATTTAAATCTAAGCCTTTTTTAATAGCATTTTCTAGTTCTTGAACATCATTTTTTTCTATAAGCTCATAAAGGCTGAGTTCTTCTGCATAAGATAAAGACGAAGAACTCGCAAATAAAAGTATAAAAAGACCAAAAATAAGTGAATTTTTCATTGATTTATGCTACTTATTGGTTTTTTGTAAACATATAATACACGCTAGAAATATGGATACTTCCACTATTGCCCGCAAAGTCAAAACTTGTCACAGCGTCACCAATTTTCAAATAAACAACCCTCTCAGCTGTAGGGAAATACCATTTATAACTATGATTACCACGAGGAAATTCTTCATTTTGTGGATTATTGAAAAGCATAGTGCCGTCTTCTAAAAATTCAATTTCTATTTGTTCATTTTTAGGAAAGGTATATTCAAAATCAATCATCATTGATGTGATAGTCCATTTCCCCAGAAGTTCTTTCTTTGTTTTTTCAACATACATATCTTCAGTCATGATATTACTTACAGTCCAAGTAAGCATTGATTCAGCAACTTCATTTGAATTTGCATGCTGAATATTACTATCAATAGGCTCAAAAACACTTTCTTCGTAAGCAGGGCCAGCACTTTTGCGTTTTTTCATTGCATGAAAATTATCTTCATTTTCTAGCATAATGACATGAAATTCCTCTGGTTCATAAGGATTTTCACACATATTTGGAAAAGTATACCAAATTTCATCTATGCCGTCTATGTCAGTATCTTCCATTAAAGGCCTATCTACATATTCAAAAACCAACTCGCTTGAGCAGTTTTTTATAGAATTTTCTTGATGAAAGGCAAGTTTTAAATTTCTTGTATCAAGGCCATTATAATCCTCAATAGCCCCTACTCCATCAAAACCATAGGCATGTAGAGTTTTCCTATTTTCGCCCTCATCACTTTCAGAAAAAAGCACGATGCGCTCTTTGCCTTCAAAATAATAAGCCGCAAGATATTTGCCATCATAAAGGCCACTCAAAGCCTTATCTGGCCTAACTCCTACATTTTCACTAGAAATATAGGCCTGCGCACCATGATGCAAATAAAATTTATCTGCATAGGCTCCATCTATAAGATAGAGCCTATACCAAGTTGAACCGTCTTCTGCTCTCTCTACATGCCCTACAACTTCATTCCAATATTCTGGAATTTTCGGAAGTATTTGTGATTCTTTTGATTTGTCATAATAGATAACTACATCTTCTGGTAGAGTAAGATATTCTATCATCTTACTTCCATGAACATAATCTCTTGCAAACACATCTTGTGTGAATGACATAAAAGCAAGCACATAAAGGACACTATATATTAATCTTTTATTTTTCATAGATATTCCTAATCTTAGATAGTGTCGTCATAATATGATTTTTCGTCTTCTATCAAGGCAGAT
>CAYJDN010000049.1:3076-9544 GCA_964368925.1 uncultured Desulfovibrionaceae bacterium
ACTACTTTTGTGCACCAAAACCAGGAACTGCACCAAACAACTTAAGAGCATCAGCATAAGGATATTTATTTGCATACATTGATACTTTTGAAGTCATTGTGCCTTGTTGATTTTGCCCTAGCATTGCACGCAATTGATTTGCAGGAGAATTAGGGTCGTGGTTAAGATCTTCTTCATACGAAGCTGTGAGGAAGTTTGCTGTATAGTCGCTATTAAGCGCATTTGCTATAATAGCCATATCTGTAGGCGCAACATTGTCTTGAGCGCTTGAAATATCAATATCACCAAAGTCTTCAACAGCCACTGGGAAAAGTGTTCCCTCATAAGTCATAAGTAAATCGCCCTTTTTATTGAAAAGGAACATATTATTATCAAGATTAATTTGGCGATCTTTATCATCATGAGTTGTATCTATACCAACCCAGCTAAAGCCAAAGATATTATTATGAATGTTGTAATCCATGCCAGAACGAGCTCTAAAAGCATAACCTAGGTCAGACATTTCTTTTGTTCTTGGCCATGTGAAAAGAATTGTATTATTCGCAAATTCTAAGAAACCACGTTTTGATGGACTACCACCACGCATTTCAATCGCAAACAAAGCATTATTCACAAAAACACAGTTTTCAATGAGTGTTTTGCCGAGTGATTGAATGTTAATACCCATATTATTACCATTGAGGAAAAGACAATTTCTAATTGTTAAAGTACCTTTGAAACTGCCTGCGCCTGGGCCAGAAATAAGTGGCATTTTCGCATTTGGTATGCCATTATTACTTTTTTGTGGTGGATGTAAAAGTATGCCGCCAAGCCCCTCAACAAAGCCATCTTTTGCATGATAGTTATTTGATTCGCCTTTATCAAAAAGTAAACCGTCAATAACTACAGTACCGTCCGCAACATCAATACGGATTAAAGGGTGATTACCACCGCTCTTATTCGATTTATTGGTTGGTTGGAGCTTTGTTTGATAGGTCAAGAAGTCACGCTGTGAAAAATCTGTAGAATAGCCACCTTCAAGAGTAAGGGCCGTTTTCATTATGATATTACCTGAATTCATAAGCCCAAAGTAATTGCCCTGCGCAATCTTAATCACGCTACCCGCCTTAGCAACATTAACTGCTTTTTGCAGGTTTTTAAATGGTTTTTGCGGCGATAGGCCATCATTATTGTTTTTGCCTACTTCGCTTGACACATAATAAACAGTTGGATCTGCTGCATTTGCAAATGCACATGTGCCAATAAAACATGTGACTAGAAAAAGAAAACTAATTAGCTTTTTCATATTTCCATCCTTTTGTTAAAATTATAATATTATAGTAATAATACCACAAGAAGTAAAAGCGTCTATATGACAAAAGACACATTTGCTTTAAGGAATATAGAGCGTATTATCAATAATACATTCTACTTTACTTCAAATTAATCAACTTGATTATACTAATGATTTATGTTAATTTGCATGAATTGTGTTTGAGTTTGCATTGAGAAACTTATATAAAAACACTTAAGGAAAAACAAAATGTCAACTATAATTTGGATTATAATTTGGGTCGTTTTGCTTGTCTTAGAAATTTTTACAACAACTTTTTTTTGCTTATTCCTCAGTTTCGGCGCATTAGCAGCTATTTTGACATCTTATCTTGGACTATCACTATATGTGCAATTGATTTCGTTTATCATAGTAACTGTTTTTTCAATCCTTCTTTTAAGGAAAAGATTTAAAAAAACATTTGTTGGCGAGAAAAGCGATGATATAAAATCACATCAACTTGTTGGTGAAGAAGCAATTGTTTTTGAAGAAATAAATCCTCATAAATTAGGAAGTGTTACAGTTCGAGGCACCTACTGGAAAGCCGCTTCGGATAGTCATTTAGAGAAAAATACTATTGTCGAAGTGCTTGGAACGCACAAAGGAAATAATTTGATTTTGCAAGTTGATAAAATTCAAAATTAAGGCAATAAATTAGTAATTAAAGCGATAAATCAATAATTCGCAGATTAATTTATAATTAAATGTGTTTCTAATTTTAACAGGAGTTAATATGAACATGTATATTGGATATGCTTTTTTAGGATCAATAATCTTATTGATTTTAGTGGCACTCATTAAGTCAGCGGTAATAGTACCCAACCAAAATGCTTATGTAATTGAACGATTAGGGAAGTTTAGAACAGTTTTATACGCTGGTTTTCACATACTTATTCCTTTTTTTGACAAAGTTGCCTACAAACGTTCATTAAAAGAGCAAGTGCTTGATGTTCCTGAACAAATGTGCATAACTAAGGATAACGTAAGTGTTACAATTGATGGTTTTCTCTATTTGCAAGTAATGACGCCTGAACAATCTGCCTATGGTATAGACAATTTCAGTTATGCCGCAATACAGCTTGCTCAAACGGCTTTACGTTCGGCAATAGGAACAATGGAATTAGACCGCACCTTTGAAGAAAGAACTTCAATCAATAGCGAAGTGGTTAAAGCCTTGGACGAAGCCGCAATATCATGGGGCATAAAAGTATTAAGATATGAAATTCGTGATATAAAGCCACCAGTGAGCGTTATGGAAGCTATGGAAAAGCAAATGCAAGCTGAAAGAGAAAAAAGAGCTGTGATTGCACAATCTGAGGGTGAAATGCAATCTAAAATAAACTTGGCAGAAGGTGCAAAAGCGGCGACAATTGCTCAATCTGAAGGCGAAATGCAATCAATGAAAAATAAAGCAGAAGGTGAAGCTTCTCAAATTCGCACAGTTGCAACCGCTACGGCTGAAAGCATTAAGCTTATAGCAGATCAAATTGCTGACGATAAAGGAAATAGAGCAGCGCAAATTCGTGTTGCTGAAGCATATATTGAACAATTTGGTAAGCTTGCGAAAGAAAGTAATACGCTTATAATTCCTTCAAACGTCGCTGATGCCTCAGGCTTAGTGGCTTCTGCTATGCAAATAATTAAAACAGTAGATTCTAAAATGTCTTCTTAAAATTTCTACAATCAAGCCTATACTAAGTAATAACTAAGAAGTTAAGCTTGTAGACACTTGTAAACACATAAGACTTAAGGCTTTGTCAAAGTTTTTCTCTTTTGCTCGTGTATCTTTAAATATACGAACTTAAGAGAAAAACTTTCTTTTTTAACAAAGAACAAAAGAATTAATGACAAAAAGCATTTGGAAAGCTTTAAGGTAAAATTTAACTTGCACAATATATTTATTTGCTATACATTGTTTAGGTAGCGATTGTTATAATTCAAAATACAAAGGAAATTCGCATAATGAAAGAAAACAATACCCATATAAATAGTGAAGATGTCGCTTCTTTATCAAAGGAAGAACGCATGAAGCTGATTTTAGAATTGGCAAAAAAAAGCATGGACGAACATGAAAATCTATATAGCAAATTAGCTCAATAGGAGGGCAGTATGAATATATATATGAATTTAGAAGAAATACTTGCCCTGCATGAATTAAGTATAAAACGTTTTGGTGGAGCAAGTGGAGTGCGTGAAATGGGGGCTGTAGAATCAGCATTAAATCGCCCTCAAAATGGATATTATGCTGATATTGTTGAAGAAGCAGCAGCTCTTATGGAAAGTTTGCTTATCAATCATCCTTTTGTCGATGGAAATAAAAGGACAGCCTTTGTGGCTACTTCCGTTTTTCTTGCGCTAAACAATGTGCAGATAAAAGCTGAATCAAATTGGCTTTATGAAAAAGTCATTTCATGGATTGAATGCAAAACAAATCGTTTAGATTTAATAAGCACAGATTTGCGCAAGTGTATCTAAAGCCAGAATATATTTGAAATAAAAGTCTATTTGAAGAAATGTATTTAATATAAAAGTATATAAAAGCAAAAGAATTAATTTAGAAACACACCCTAGAAAGTGTAGGAGAAATTATGTCAAATATAGGCTTTCTTGCAAATCAAGATGAAAAAGAAATAATAAATACACAAAAAGAAAATGCTATTTATACTTTTGATTCTGGTTACACAATTTCACAAGAAGACGCTAAATTACACACGCTTATTTTAGGCACGACGGGCACAGGCAAGACAACAAGCGTATTTCTTCCAATGCTTCATGGGCTTATGTGTGCTGGCGAATGTGGTCTTATCATAGACATCAAAGGCAATTTGCGCGAACAAGTGCGTACTCTAGCAAAAGCCTGCGATAGAGAAAAAGATATATTCGAATTTGGCTTATCTGACACCGCTATTGCGTGCAATATCATCGAAAATATGAACACCAAAGAAATTTTTAGCTTTCTTGAGCTTATTCTTGATAAATCTATGGACGATAAAACGAATAATAAAGATTTTCATATCCGTGGGGTTATGCAATGTGTGCAAGTGTATGAATTTTTAAAAATTTATGCAAAACGCATTAATAATCTTGCTCCATCATTGAAAGATATTTTAGATATGATTTCAAATCCCACAAAGGCATCAAAATTGTTTTTAGCCTTCAAAGAGAGATTATATGATAAATCGAATGAAGAAGAGCGTGCTTTAATTGAAGAAATTGAAGCTGATGCCTTTCATGTTTTGCAGTATGAAATTATTAAAGAGAAAACACGTTCAAACGCTATAGAACAAATGAATTATGCAATTAATGGCCCTCGTACAGCCTTAGCGGAAGTTTTTAGTGTTAAAAATATGGAAGAAAAATTTTCGTGTAAGAAAGCCCCTGGCATTAATATAAAGAATAATTTTTATAAAAATCGCATTGTTATTCTTCGTTTTACGCCTGGCAGTGGAGCTATAGGCAATCTTTTTTCACGCTATTTTATGACAAAATACTATGAAACTGTTTTTGAAATACAGCCTAAAGAAATATATAATTATCCATCATTTATTTGCATTGATGAATTTCACGAAGTTGCAAGTTTGAATAATAAGGCGAGATTTTCTGATACTGCATTTGTTGCACAAGCTCGTGAATTTCGGGCAAGTTTTGTTGCTTCCACTCAATCAGCGGCTTCGCTTATGTGCAATGGCAATGATGAAGAAGCTGTGAAAGCATTTGTAAGCAATTGCAATACAAGAATTTATTTTAGAACAGATGATCCAGTTACACAAAAATTAGTAAAGCCTTATGATGAGAATGTTAGCCTTGTTGATATAGAGCACGCTAATGTATATCTTACTTCATACAGTGATACTGATAAAAAGCTTGTTGCAAAAAAAGATAGTGTTAACAATAGCTTTGCAAAGGTACAAGAGCTTTTAAAAAATCCTTTTTATCAAATAAGCAAAGAAGAAATTCAAAACACGAATGAAATCCTTTTTAATACTCTAAGGCGTGAGCGTCGTCGTGAAATTATAGCAGAAGAACAAGCAATGCTTGAAAGAAAGAAAAATATCACAATTCCAATGCCTATAAAAATTTATGATAAAAATGACCCTGAAGAATGTAAAATTCAAATGCAGGCATTTCTGCAAGATTTTATCATTTATTTTGATGAGTTAAATGCACAAAAAACCTATGTTCCCCTAAGTTGGCAAGAAGCCATCTATAAAGGTTTTGAAGCTTTTGCGAAATTAAAATTGGATATTTCTATACAAGCAATAGGCTACGACATAGATGAAAATTGTATAAAAATAGAAGTATTTGAAGAGATCGAGAGTGAAGACAATAAAAAAGTGGAAAAGGTAAAAAACAAGCTTAATGCGCTTTTACGTAAATCATTTCAAAAACATAGACAATTATAGCATAGCACATAAATATTGAATCAAACAAAGGGCTAGAATATGAAATATTTATCAAATACAGAAAAAATGACTAAAAAGCTTTATCAAAAAATTTATGCTGATACTCATAAGTCAGATTGTTTTGATGTATTTTTTGGCGTAGATCTAAAAAAAGAAGAAACAAAAGAAATTATCCCCACACAAGGGAAAAACAGTTTTATGGAATTAGAAAGCGATGACTCAATATTTAAAGATTTTGGCATTGCTAGAGATTCTATTGTGGAAGAAATCGGTGAAGAACGTACATATAATGTCGCTCAAGATTTTAGAATTTTACTTGATGTGCTTGAAAGAAATTTAACTGTAGAGGAGCGTGTAAGGCCGAAACAAATTACTTTTGAAAAGATCGAACAAAAAGAGATATTTGAAAAAGTCTATATGCTAAATAAAGTAGAGCATTGGCAGAAAATAGATCAATTTATGCATTCTTATTTCCCTATGAAATGGGAATTGTTTTGCACTGAAAATAATCATCAAAATTTGACGACAGTAAAGGGGCAAAACGAAAAAGATCTTCCAATGTGGAAAGGTATAATGGCAAAGCAAGTTGCACAGTATATGTATGATAAAAGATGGAATGACACTTTTGCTCTTGTGGGTTCATTTGGACTTAGGGAATATTATAAACTACCGCTAATAGTCAATAAAATAGAAGTGTTTGCAATAAAAAAAGATCTTGAATCTAATCTTAACACCTATTGCTTTCTTAATGGT
>CAYJDN010000049.1:9554-9802 GCA_964368925.1 uncultured Desulfovibrionaceae bacterium
CGAAAATAACAATGTATGATAATTCATCAAAATACGCCCTTTTTGAATTAGATTATGATGTACAAAATCAAGAACTTCTTCTTACAGAGGTCTATCCTTATGAAGAAAGCGACGACTATACACTTGAAAATAAGATTTTTAGCAATTATAAGCCTCATCGAGAAATAGAAAACGACATTCCTTATTTATCATTTAACAGTCAATGCCTTTTATTTCAATGTTTATTAGATAATAAAATAAATGCCTTA
>CAYJDN010000050.1:0-9696 GCA_964368925.1 uncultured Desulfovibrionaceae bacterium
TAGACGATATCAAAAGAAAATTAAAGGCGGCGAGAAAATTTCCTCTACAACCCCTTATTGGCTTTGGTTATGACGATACTATGATTGAAGAAAAAAGACACCCAACAGCAAAAGATTTAGACGAAGTATCAAAAACAAATCCAATAATAATTTCACATATTAGCGGACATTTTGGTGCTATCAATACCTTTGTGATGAAACTTTTAAGAATAAATAAAAATAAAAAAGCGCCAGAAGGTGGTGTGTATCGCCTTGATGAAAATGGTAATCCAAACGGGGTATTAGAAGAAACAGCTTTTTTACAATTAATGAAATATATGCCGAAAATGCGTGAAAAGGGTTGGTATAAAATTCTTGCGGCCGCAAGTGACAGATACATTTCAAAGGGCGTAACTACTGCGCAAGCTTGTGGAATAAATACGAAAGAATATGAATGGATTTATAAAGCTATTGACGCAAAGCACATTAAAAATAGAGTGCAATTCTTTCCTCCTTTAGGCGAAGAAAATAAGCAAGGAGCAAATTTTGCTGGAATTACTACAACACAATCTGGCACTCAATTACGTGAAGATAAGATGTTGAGCCTAGGCGCTACAAAGCATTTTGTAGATGGTAGTATTCAAGGGTATACTGCTTATTTAAGTAAACCTTATCATAGTGTTATACTTGATATTCCAAATAAAGAAGATTGGCGTGGATACACTGTTATAGATTATGCAAAGTTTGAGGCTAATTTTATTGAATATCATAAGCAAGGCTGGCAAATTGCTACACATGGTAATGGCGATGAGGCAATAGAGTATATTATTAATGCGGCAGAAGCGGCGCAAAAAGCCTATCCACGTGAAGACACACGTCATATTATCATTCATTGTCAAACAGTGCGTGAAGATCAATTAGATAGAATGCAAGCGCTTGGTATGATTCCAGCACTTTTCCCCGTGCATACCTATTATTGGGGCGATAGACATAGAGATATGTTCCTTGGCGAAGAACGTGCAAATAGAATTAATCCATGTAAGAGCGCACTAGATAGAAACATGCCTTTTACTTCGCATAATGATACTGTAGTAACTCCTATTGATCCTTTACTTTGTATTTGGTCGGCGGCAAACCGCATTACTTCAGGTGGTAAAGTGCTTGGTGAAGAACAATGCGTACCTGTAATTGAGGCTATACGTTCAGTGACAAGCTATGCGGCTTACCAAAACTTTGAAGAAGATATTAAAGGTTCTTTAGAAGAAGGAAAATTGGCAGATTTCGTTGTTTTGGCGGAAAACCCGTTGAATGTCGACAAAGTTAAAATCAAAGATATTGAAGTTTTAGCAACGATTGTTGGCAGTAAAGTTGTATTTGGTTCGCTTTAATCGTATAAAAATTTCTTTTAACGTTTGCAATTATCATTAGCTTGTGATATTAGTAGCATTATATACCAAATTGTAAACTAATGTATAAAATTAGTTTTTAGAGAAATGAATTTAAGGAGTTGTAGGTTAATGCAAAAAGCAGATCAAATTTATTACAATGGATTTATCCAAACTATGGATAATCGTGCGTCTTATGTGCAAGCGGTGGCTGTTGCTGAAGATACTATCATCGGCGTGGGCAATAAAGACGAAATTTTCAACGAATTTAAAGGCGATAATACAGTTTTAACAGATTTGAATGGTAAAACTATGTTGCCTGGTTTTATAGACCCTCATAGCCACTTTTCTCAAGCTGGTTTCTGCTATGTAAGCGCTCTTGATTTATCGCCATCTCCAATGGGTGATACTGATAGTATTGCTGATATGAAGAAGAAGATTGCTGACAAAATCGCTACATTAGAAAAAGGCGAGTGGGTTACTGGTATGTTTTATGATGATACTGCTATTGTCGACAACAGACACCCTTATGCAACAGATCTTGATGAAGTAAGCCCTGACAATCCAGTTTTTCTTACACAAAGTTCTGGTCACGTTGGCGTTGCAAACAGCCTAGCTTTGAAATTAGCAAATGTAACTAAAGACACGATTGATCCTGTTGGCGGCCAATTTAGACGTAATCCTGATGGCACTCCAAATGGTGTTTGCGAAGAACACGCAATGCACGCTATTCGTGGTGCTGCTGGTCAACCTAAGCCTGAACTTTTCATGCAAGGCGTTGTAGAAGCTACAAATAGATATATCGCAAAAGGTGTTACAACAGCACAAGAAGGCTCTGCTTTCGGTTGGACAATTGATATTCTTAAAGCCGCTCATGCTCATGGCATGCTCAAGTGTCGTGTACAAGTTCTTCCTTGTGAAACTGCTGGCGAATTACCAAAATTGAACACAACTAAATCAGGCACAATGCTTACTGATGATAAAATGATCAGTCTTGGCGCTGCAAAAACCTTTATTGATGGTAGTATTCAAGGCTATACAGCATTCTTGTCTAATCCATACCATGAGGTACTTTACGGTGAATTGCCTAATGAAAAATTCTGGTGTGGCTATCCAACACAAGATTATGCTGCTTTTGCAACTAAAATCAAAAACTATCATAGAGCAGGCTGGCAAATAGCTGTTCATGGTAATGGCGATGCTGGTATTCAATATATTATTGATGCAATTGAAGAAGCGCAAAAATCTTTCCCACGTGACGATGCTCGTCACATCATTATCCATTGTCAAATGGTGCGTGAAGATCAATTAGACAAAATGCAAAGACTTGGAATTATTCCAGCTTTCTTCCCAGTACATACGTATTATTGGGGCGATCGTCACCGTGACATCTTCATTGGCGAAGATAGAGCAAGAAGAATCAACCCATGCGCAAGCGCTATGCTACGTGGAATGGAATTTACTAGCCATAACGACACAATGGTTACACCAATTGATCCTTTACTTTGTGTATGGTCAGCAACAAACCGCATAACTTCAAAAGGCGAAATCTTAGGGCCAGATCAAAGAGTTCCTGCTCTTGAAGCTTTAAGATCAGTAACAAATTATGCGGCTTATCAAGCTTGCGAAGACAAAATTAAAGGTACTATTGAACCAACTAAATTAGCAGATTTTGTAATTTTAGAAGAAAATCCGCTCACTGTAGATCCTGTAACTATTAAAGACATTAAAGTACTAGCTACTATCGTTGGCAATAAAGTTGTTTATGGTGAAATATAATAATAAATAACTATTAGAAATCTTTAAAAAACTTTCAAAAGGCATGGCATCTCCCATGCCTTTTTTATTTTTTTAGTTTTTTTATAGTGTATTTTCTTTATTTTTTTGTATACCTCTCTTGTAATAATCTTCGCTCTAATGCTTATAATTTACATAGCGAAAATTATAAATTTGGAATAAATTGATAATAAAAACATAGGCTTGAGATAATAAAACATCTTATTTTTCAAAAAAAATGAAATTTATTTTTCGGAATTGTGAAAAAAAACATAATGAATAAAATCAAATGATTATTCAT
Organism: uncultured Desulfovibrionaceae bacterium; assembly: GCA_964368925.1. Lineage (GTDB taxonomy): Bacteria > Desulfobacterota > Desulfovibrionia > Desulfovibrionales > Desulfovibrionaceae > CAYJAZ01. The sequence continues at coordinate 3,442 of CAYJDN010000050.1, forward strand.
GTTTGATTTTCAAACAATTATTATGGGTTTGAAAAATAATTTTGTAGCATCCTAAAATAACATAATTAAATGTGATGTTGCAAAATGTGGCAAAATTATTACTTACAGTTTGCAATTATTTTTTTGCTGTGTTAGTCTAACTGTTGAGTACTAATTTGTACTAAAATTTGTATCTAGTACTAATTGGCTACTATCATTATTGTTTTTTACTATTCGTAAAGGATAGAGTATTTTAAGGAGAATGATAAAATGCAAAAAGCGGAACAGATTTATTTTAACGGCCAAATCCAAACTATGGACAATAGAGCTACTTATGTTCAAGCAGTAGCTGTTTGTGGCGACACTATTTTGGGTGTTGGCAATATGGAAGAAATTCTTGCTGAATTTAAAGATGAAAACACAGTTATGACTGATCTTAAAGGCAAGACAATGCTTCCTGGTTTTATTGACCCTCATGGCCACTTTGTTATGGCTGGTATGGGATATGTAACTTCATTAGATTTATCGCCGACTCCACTTGGAAACACGGATTCTATTGCCGACATTCAACAGAAGATTGCCGAAAGAGTAGCGCAAGTTGAAAAAGGCGAATGGATTTTTGGTATTTCTTATGATGATACTGCAATTAAAGAAAACAGACACCCTTACGCACATGAACTTGATGCTGTAAGCCCTGATAACCCAGTTGTTATTTCACAAGTTTCTGGTCATATTGGTGTTGCTAACTCTAAAGCTTTAGAAATTGCTGGTGTTACTAAAGATACTATTGACCCAGTTGGTGGTATGTATCGTCGTAATCCTGATGGTACTCCAAATGGTGTTTGTGAAGAAATTGCACTTTTTGCAGTTAGACATTTTGCACCACAAGCAACTGAAGAAACCTATATTAAAGCTATTGAAGAAGCTTGTAGCCGTTACACAGCTAAAGGCGTAACATCTGCTCAAGATGGCGCTGCTGATAAAAAATCTGTTGATTTACTTTATAAAGCTAATGAAATGGGCGTGTTGAAAAACAGAGTGCAAGTGTTCCCTTGTGCATTATTAGGCGAAATGCCTAAGTTTAATTCTGTTGTATCAGGCACACAATTAACTGATGATAAAATGATCAGCCTTGGCGCTATGAAAACTTTTATTGACGGTAGTATTCAAGGTTATACTGGCTTCTTGTCAAATCCATACCATGAAGTACTTTATCCTGAATTACCAAATGAAAAGTTCTGGTGCGGTTATCCAACTAAAGATTATGCAGCTTTTGCTACTGAAATTAAAGAATACCACAGAGCAGGTTGGCAAATTGCTGTTCATGGTAATGGCGACGCAGCAATTCAATATATTATTGATGCAATTGAAGAAGCGCAAAAGAACTTCCCACGTGACAATGCTCGTCACATGATTATTCACTGCCAAACTGTGCGTGAAGATCAATTAGATAAAATGAAAAGACTTGGTATTATTCCAGCTTTCTTCGTTGTACACACATATTACTGGGGCGATCGTCACCGTGACATCTTCTTAGGCGAAGATAGAGCTAGAAGAATCAGCCCTTGTGCAAGTGCTATGCTACGTGGCATGATATTCACAAACCATAACGATACAATGGTTACACCTATTAACCCATTATTATCAGTATGGTCAGCTACAAACCGCATCACTTCAAGCGGTAAGGTTCTTGGGCCAGATCAAAGAGTACCAGCTCTTGAAGCATTAAGAGCGGTTACAAGTTATGCAGCTTATCAAGCTTGTGAAGAAAAAATTAAAGGCACAATTGAGCCAGGCAAGTTAGCAGACTTTGTAATTTTAGAAGAAAATCCACTTGCTATTGACCCAGTAAAGATTAAAGACATTAAAATCGAAGCGACAATAGTTGGTAACAAAGTCGTATACGGCGGCTTACCAGAATAAAAAATATGTGGAGTTATGCACTTTTGCGTAACTCCATAGCTTTTATTATAGCATTTTGCATAAAAATTGAGTCAATAAAAAGTTTATATTTTTTAAACTAAATATTTATGCAATAGGCTATAAATGAAATTTCATAGAAATTTGATAGTATAGAATCAATAATCCTGAGTAATCAGGTTTTTGGATAGGGTACAGTAACAAATATTTTAGGAGAATTTATGGAACAGAGTTTTTTACCCATGATTGTTGCCTTTGCTTGGGCATCACTTTTCATGCTTGTTGGTGTCGTTTTACGTGCAAAGGTTAAACTATTTCAAAACATGTTGCTACCAGCGGCTTTAATCGGTGGTATCGTTGGCTTTATTTGTATGAGTTTTGGTATTGTTGGTATACCAACAACTACAGGCTGGTATAAATTAGATGCAGCAACATATAGCCTTATTGCTTTCCACTTATTCGGTTTTTCTTTCACAGGTTTAGGTTTATTAGAATCTAAAAAACGTGGTGGTGAAGCGACAAAGTCAATTGTACGTGGTTCTTTATGGTTATCATTAGTATTCAGTCTTTGTTTTGCTGTGCAAGGCGTAACTGGTTTTAGTATTTTTTCTATTTGGAAAAATATGTTTGGTGGTGATTTCTCACCTTTATTTGGTTACCTCTTCCCAGGCGGCTTTACACAAGGTCCTGGTCAAGCTCTTGGCTATGCGAACGTGTGGCTTTCTGCTAATCCTAATTTTGCAGACATGCAACACGCAGCGGCTACTGGTCTTGCATTTGCGGCGGCTGGTTTCGTTGTATCAGGCGTAGTAGGCGTTATTTTTGCTAACTATGGTATTAAAAAAGGTTGGCAAACAATTAAAGATAAAAATGTTGATGAAGAATTTAGAGTAGGTTTATTCAAACCAGAAAACAGACCTTCTTGTTCAACTTCAACAATTCACACAGCTAACATGGATAACATGAGCTTCCACTTCGCTCTTTGTTTATTCACTTATGGCCTAGCTTTCCTCTTTAGTGTTGGTTGGTTTATCATTATGCCAGCTGCACTAAAACCTATGGCATTTGCTATGGTGTTTATCTGGGCATTATTCATGGCAATGCTTGTTAAAGTAGTGTTGAAAAAATTAGGTTTAATGAAATATGTTGATCCTGATTCTATCCGCCGTGTAACAGGTTTCTCAGTAGACTATATGATCACTACTGTTTTCTTAGGCATTTCAGTAACTGCATTACAAGCTGTATTAGTTCCATTTGTTCTCACAATTGTAGTAGGTACAATATTGACTTTCTTAGTTGTATTAGCAACTGCACGCCGTTTACCAGAATATGGTTTTGAACGTGCGCTTGGCGCATTTGGTCAATGTACAGGTACAGGCGCATCAGCTCTTTTACTTCTGCGTATTGTTGATCCTGATTTTGAAACAACAGTAGCCGTTGAAGCAGGTATGCAAAATGCTTGGTCAATGCTATTTTTCCAACCAATCTCATTGGCAGTAACATTTGCTTACAGCATTCAGTGGGGAATTTGGGTATTTGTTGGTTACCTCTTATTGATGCCAGCTCTTATGTTCATCTTCCGCCTCATTAAGTTCAAGAAAGTATTCTAAGTCAAAATAGTTATACAATTGAATGAGAACAGTTGCATAAAAATGATCTAAACAAATATACTGCTCATTGTAGTTATTGAAATTATAATGAGCAGTTGATATAAAAGTGAAGATTGTAGACAGTAAACAGTTTGCGAAGTAAAATTGTAGATTTAGACACAATTTAACAACATTATGTCACAAATTATTTTTTTCTTTTACAGTTAATTCGCAAATTTAAATAGAAAAAAGCTTGCCTTTTATATTCTAATGTGCTAATGATTAGTTTAGATTTTTAAACATATTCAAAAATCTTGTACAAAATTTTGTACACTCTTAGGATGATTGGGAATTAGTTTTAAAAATTGTTTTGGTTTTTTGACAAAGAATTTCTACAATTCAAATTGTGGAATAAAGAAACTATTTTATAAGCAGATTTTGCTTATTAAAATAAATTTTTTCAAGCTTTGCTTGATAAAAAATGTTTTTGCCAGAAAGATAGGGTTTATAAATATAGGCGTGTTGGCTTGCGTGCTATTATAAAAAATGTGTTTTTGGTATGGGTTTATTTTTCATTAACATTTTAAGGAGATTTTTATGAAAAAATTTGGTGCTTTTTTATTCGCTGCTTCTGTTTTAGCAGCTCCAATGGCAGCGCAAGCTGTTGACGTAACAGCAACAGGTGCTGCTTCTTTCCGTGCTACTTACATGGACAATATTGACTATTCTGAAGACAATATCATGGGCTTCCACATGGGGCAAAACCTATTGGCTGACTTTAAATTCGCAGCTTCTGAAAATCTTTTCATGAGCTTTGCTATGCAAGCTTATTCAACAGGTCCTGGTTATGGTTCTGCTGGTTACCAAGCTATGTCAGATCTTAACGGCGGCGCTGGTTCAGATTTAATGTTACTTTTTGCTAACTTAAATTATACTACTCTTGAAGATAAATTGAATATCGTAATTGGTACTCAATCTGGTGCAAATAATTCTTATACTTTTGGTCTTGAACAAGCTGGACACATTCCATTAGCTGGTGTTAGAGCAAGATATAAAGCTACTGACACTATCACCATTGATGCTGGTTGGTACCGTCCTTATGCAGACCAAGCTATTGGTGGCGTATATAACTTGGAAGATACAGCAGTTGATGCATTCCAAATCCGCGTTCCAATGGCATTTGGAAACATTAACGTAACTCCATTAGCTCACGTTGTTATTCTTGGTAAAAATGCTGGTGAAATGAAAGGTAATCCACTTGCATTGACACCAAAACACTTCTCAATGGATAATTTTGGCGCACGTGGAGCACTTAATATTATTGGTGCTTCAGCTCACGATGGTGCTTTAGGCGTTTGGGCTGGTTTCACAGGTAAAATGAATATCAATGAACAACTTGCTGTAAGCGCTGATGTTTTATATGGTAGCACAGATTTTGAAAAATCAACTTCAAGCGACCGTGCTGGTTTCTTAGCTGGTGTGCATGCAGCATACACAATGGATTTCGGTACAATTAATGCCCTAGCATGGTACTCAAGCGGTGAAGATGATGACAATAACAATGGTTCAGAAGCATTACCACAATACTATGCGGTATCAACTTCATTCAACCCTGTTGCTAAACTTGGTGGTGTGTTTGCTCACGATATCCACTTCGATGGCGATGCTTCTATGACTTTACCTGGTTTTGCTGCTGGTAATCCAGAAGGTACAATGGCTATTGGTGCTGGTATTTCTAACATGTCTTTCATGGATAAATTATACCACTCATTCTGGGGTCTCTACGCAATGGGTACACATGATAAGGCTTCTCTCATAGCTTCAAGTGGTCATAACTATTTGACAACTGAAGATTCAGTGCTTCAATTCGGTGCTACAAACTGGTATGCTTTAGAGCGTAACCTTATTTGGCGTGCAGAAGCTGTATATGCTTTAGCTATGTATGACACAAAATTACGTCCAGCTTTTGATGACAACGCAATTCGTTTAAGTACATCATTAATCTACTTCTTCTAAGAACTAGCTTAATAGACTTATAAAAATAAAGCCCCTTAGCAATAAGGGGCTTTTTTCTGCTTTAAAGGCATGTTCTTAACATGTTCATAAAGTATTCACTTCGTTCACCCTAAATGACAAAAACAGAGGACATATAGTATTTTAAAATCAAATAAATTAATTTTCCGCTGTCATTCAGAACCCTTATTTCTCAGTTTTACAAAGTAAAACAGCTAGATTTAAGAGGCGTGGAATCCATGCCTTTAAATATTTTGTAAAAACACATTCTAGTTAAATAAATTAAATGATAAGTAAACAAGTGGCAATCAAAATAAAGGGCTTAGCACAAAAAAGTGATAAGCCCTTATAGCATTTTTATGCAAAAATGCTATAATTTTATATATGGCGTCCCCGAGACGATTCGAACGTCCGGCCCTTTGCTTAGGAGGCAAATGCTCTATCCTACTGAGCTACGAGGACACAAGAGAAATTTATAAAAGTGCTAAGCAAAAGTCAAGGGCAAATATTTGTAAAATTGACACAAATAACAATATAGAATAGTATAACTGCATGCTCTAAATTGAAATAATTCAAATTAGGGTGTGTTTCTAAATTAAGAGCTTTTGCTTTTTGGCAAGGAACAAAGTTTTTTTCTTGAGGGAGTTTATCCAAACATAAATGACCGAAAGAAAAAAACTTTTGACAAAGCCTCATGTTGGCAAAAATAGTTCTCTGTAATATAGCTAATTTTAGCTTGTAGAAGAAATTTTGG
>CAYJDN010000051.1:0-9654 GCA_964368925.1 uncultured Desulfovibrionaceae bacterium
GTTCTGCTACATTAATATTGAGTAAGCCATGATATTTACGTGTATTGCACGCAAGTATACTTGATGAGGCATAAGAACCTAGTCCATTCGTAAGAATCCATTCTTTTCTAATTGCCTTACGAACATTTTGACACTGAGGTTTATCAAAATGAAATTTCATTAACACACTCCCACAATAAACAATAAAATGCGAAATCGAAATAAAACTATAAAATCAAACTATAAAATCTAAAAAAGTCTGTACAAAAACTAAGGCTTAATATAAACTAATGATAAGAACTGTGTAACATGTCTTTATTACAATCTTATGACAAAAAAAACTAAATAAAAGCACAAAAAAACAAGGAAAGCAATTAAACAAAAAAGACAGCTTATACACTTATTTTATATCATAATTGTAATGTTAAGTAAAGTACTTTGTCAGTAAAGTAAAGTTAAATTATTTTTTGCTCTAAACCTCTATTTTTCTTTATATTTACTTGTTAATTTACAAAAAAAGAATGATAGTTTTGACGCAAGCGTTTTTTTACAAAAAAAGTCTCTTTTTCTTTTTATAAGCCACAAAAAGGAGTATGTATGTTTTTTCTTTGCGCTGATATAGGTGGTACAAATGCCCGTTTTGCTTTATTTAAATTAGATAACGCTCAAGATGATTTTCCATATATACTCTTAGAAACAATAGAGCTTGCTTCACAAAAATACTGCTCTTTTATTGAATTGCTTGATGATCTCTTTGCGCAAAACAATAGTTTTCACTATAAAAATGTAACAAAATGTATCTTTGCTGTTAAAATGGTTCAAGATAATATTCATATAGCAAGTTCGACTCTTCCTTGGACTATTGTGCCAGAAGAAATTTACAAACATTACAAAGGTTTTCCTGAAATAAAGCTTGTGAATGATTTTGCAGCGCAAGCTATGGCCTGCCTCACGCCTATAGCAAAAGATTTTGTACCCTTATTCAATGCTGAAAAAGTCTATCCTATAGAAAAATTTCCTATAGAAATCATTGGTATAGGTACAGGGCTTGGCTCTGCTTGCATACCTATGCAAAATGTATTGCTTCCCTCCGAGGGTGGCCATCAAGCCTTTCCCTTTCTTGCGCAAAGCAAGTTAGAGCAAGCTTTTGCTCATTTTCTCATAAAGAAAAAGAAAAACAATTGCCCTACAGTGGAAAATGTCCTTTCAGGTTCTGGCCTTGCTTTATTGCATACATTTTTGACAGGCCAAAAAATACACCCTATGGATATTTCACAATCTGCCCCAACTTTCAAATATTTTTCCATTTTTTTTGGAAGAGTATTGAGAAATTACTCACTTACATTTCTGCCTAAAACAATTGTTTTAAGCGGTGGAATTATTGCAAAAAATCCACATATTTTAACAAATGAAGAATTTTATAATGAATTTCTACTTTCTCAACATTTTTCTCAAGTACTCAGTAAGATTGATATATTTTATAATAAAAATGAACATGCGGCACTTTATGGGGCTGCAAAGTTTATAAAATAAAATCTTTAATGCTCTATTCAAAATAAAAAACCCTCATAAAAATCCTCTAAGCTCTATACATCGCTTCTTCACAAGAAAAGTGGATAATGCTTATGAAAATAAAGCCCTATTTAAACTTTACAAAATGCGCTTTGTAATGCTATATCTTTGCTTTATCTTAATTAGTGTAAGAGGTGTACCTATGTCTAATCTAAACAAAGATTTTGTTGAATCACTTTTCCCAAGCACACGTACAGACGATTTTTTTGAAGCCCTCTTTGGCGACAAAGAAGATGGCGCATACGACATTAAATTGACTCTTCAAGAAGATAATGACGATGAACTCTATCTACACTATGAACTTCATGGTAGACCTGGAAAATGCCTTGCTTGCAACCTAACCTCAGGATTACCACATGTTTTCCAAAGACACCCCATTATTGCTTCACAAAAAACAGCCGAATTGCTTGCAAAAGAAAAAGGTTGGGAAAATTTTGAATTTGAAATTGGAAAAACAGAACAAGTTTCAGATGCCCTGCACTTTATCCCTCTTACCGTGTTTAAAGCATAAAGAAGATATATATGAAATACTTACACCCTGAAGAATTTTGGTCTAAAGATAGAATTTACCATCATCAATGTCTTTCTCTCTATTCATTATTAGAAAGAGTGCAAACAAGCCCTTTTTATAAAGAAAGAATTGAATCCACTGGAAAAAGCTTAGACGAGCTTGCTTCTCCCGAGGGTATTCAAGCAATGCCATTCACAACAAAGCAAGACTTACGTGATAATTATCCATTTGGTTTGTCTACTGTTTCTACTGATGAATATGTGCGCATGCACTGTTCTTCAGGTACTACAGGTACTCCCGTTGCTATCTCCTACACAAAAGAAGATATTTCAACATGGGCGAAAATTATGGCTCGCTCGATGTTTGCAACTGGTATGAGAAAAGAAGATGTTTTCCAAAATATGAGCGGATACGGACTCTTTACAGGTGGCTTAGGTATTCACTTTGGCGCTGAAGAATTGGGCTGTCTTACCATTCCAGCTGGAGCAGGAAATACAAGACGACAAATTAAATTAATCCAAGATTTCAATGTAAGCGCTGTGCATATTCTTCCATCATATGCCCTCCATATTGCTCAACAAATGGAAGAAGAAGGCATTGAAACTAATCTCAAAATAGCTCTTGTGGGCGCAGAACCATACACCGAAGCAACAAGAAAACGCATTGAAGAAAAGCTTAAAGTAAAGGTTTATAATTCCTTTGGACTTTCAGAAATGAATGGCCCTGGTGTTGGCGTAGAATGTGAAGCTCAAAATGGAATGCATATTTGGGAAGATCACTATTTGCTTGAAATTATCAATCCAGAAACAGGGCAAAACCTCCCTGATGGCGAATACGGCGAATTAGTTATCACTTCACTTTCAAGAAAGGGTATGCCAATTATTCGTTATAGAACTCGTGACCTTACACGCATTATCCCAACTCCTTGTTCTTGTGGGCGTGTTCATAGACGTATCGACAGAATACAAGGGCGCTCAGATGATATGATTATCCTTAAGGGCGTGAACTTCTACCCAATGCAAATTGAAGAAGTTCTTATGGAATTTGTAGAAGTTGGGCAAAATTACCTTATTTATCTTGAGGAAGATGGCTTGCGTGAAACTTTGCGTGTGCAGGTGGAAATAGCGCCAGAATATTTTGAAGAAGATATGAGAAAATTGCATAAACTTAGAGATATACTTACAAGACGTATCCACGACGAAATACTTGTCACTCCTAAAATCGAGCTTTTAGCGCATAATTCACTTCCAAAAGAAGAAGGCAAAGCAAAAAGAGTGCATGATTTAAGATCAAACAAGGGTAACTAATTGTTATTATAGCATTTTAAATAAAATTGCGATTTGATTTAAAAAAGAAAAAAGCGCAGTAAGGAAATTTTTATACTTCTTTACTGCGCTTTTATTTTATTCAATGTATATGCAAAATGCTTTATTATAAAGCTTTTTTTCTTGTTCTTGTTGTGAAATGCTCTTTTGAAATGTTCTTACTGATGCAAGGCTTCTCTAAGTATTTTCACTTGATCACGCAGTTGCGCCGCTTTTTCAAATTCCAATTCTTTTGCAAAGGCGCGCATTTCTTTTTCGAGTTTTTCGATAAGATGAGCAAGTTCTTTTGGCGAAGTTGGCACTTCTAGTGGTTTAGTTTCTATTCTATCTTTTTTGCCTTTTTTCTTTGATGACTCTATAGGCGTATAGAGATCGTCAAGCGAAGTGTCTATAGCTTTTATAATAGTTTTTGGAACAATATTATTTTCAATATTGTGCTCTTCTTGCTTTGCACGTCTTCTTTGCGTTTCTTCAATGGCGGCTTGCATAGATTTTGTGATTTTGTCGGCATAGAGTATAACTCTACCTTGTTCATTACGTGCGGCACGCCCAAAAGTTTGTATGAGCGAGGAAGTTGAACGCAGAAAGCCCTCTTTATCAGCGTCTAAGATTGTGACAAGTGATACTTCTGGTATGTCTAGCCCCTCACGTAAGAGATTTATCCCTATTAGCACGTCAAATTCGCCTAACCTTAGTGATTTCAGGATGGCGACACGTTCGAGGGTGTCTATGTCGGAGTGAAGATAGCGAGAATTTACATTCATTTGTTTGAAGTAGACGCTTAATTCTTCTGCCATTCTTTTTGTGAGTGTTGTTATTAGCACACGTTCATGTCTTGCCGCACGTTCTCTACATTCGCTGAGTAAGTTTTCCATTTGCCCTTTTGTTGGGCGCACTTCTATTATAGGATCTAACAGGCCTGTAGGACGTATGATTTGTTCTGTTACAAGACCTTGGCTTTGTTCAAGTTCCCATTTTGCAGGAGTAGCAGAAACAAAGATTGATTGTTTAGTACGGCTTAGGTATTCGTCAAACATAAGAGGGCGATTGTCAAGAGCTGAGGGCAATCTAAAGCCATAGTTTACAAGGGTTTCTTTGCGTGAACGATCGCCTTTATACATAGCGCCGACTTGCGGTATTGTTTGATGCGATTCATCAATAAAGATGAGGAAGTCGTCAGGGAAATAATCGAGGAGGGTAGATGGTGCATCGCCCTCGTTTCTATTATCTAAATGCCTAGAATAGTTTTCGATACCATTACAATAGCCCAATTCTTGCATCATTTCTAAATCTAATTGCGTTTTTTGTTCAAGTCTTTGAGCTTCAACTAATTGATTGTTATTTTTGAACAAAATAAGCCTGTGCATAAGTTCTTCACGTATGTCGGACATTGCACGAGTGAGATTTTCCCTATCTGAAACATAGTGCGAGGCAGGGTAAATAATTGTTTTTTTCATTCGAGCGAGCAAATTTCCTGTAAGCGGATCAATTTCTGATATGCTGTCGATTTCATCGCCGAAAAAATCAAGTCTTAGTGCTTTTTCATGTTCGTAAACGGGAATAATTTCTAAGACGTCGCCACGAATACGGAAAGTACCACGGTGAAAATCAATATCATTACGTGTATATTGCACATCTACCATTTTAGAAATGATATTTTCCATGCTGGTTTTCATGCCAACTTCTATTGGGATCATTAATTTTTCATAATATTCAGGCGAACCAAGGCCATAAATACAAGAAACTGAGGCAATAATGATGACATCTCGTCTTGTGAGCAGGGAGTGAGTTGCGGCATGTCGCAATTTATCAATATTGTCATTGATTGCAGAATCTTTTTCTATGTAAGTGTCAGATGATGGAACATAGGCTTCTGGCTGATAATAATCGTAGTATGACACAAAATATTCAACGGCATTTTCTGGAAATAAGGATTTAAATTCGCCATAAAGTTGTGCCGCTAGTGTTTTGTTGTGCGCAAGAATAAGGCTTGGTTTATCGCATTGTGCAATAACATTAGCCATAGTAAAGGTTTTACCAGTGCCAGTTGCGCCAAGGAGAACTTGATTTTCAACGCCAAGTTTAACATTTGCCACAAGTTCTGCAATTGCGTGCGGTTGATCGCCTTTAGGGGTATTTTCTGATTTTAATTTAAATAATGACATAGGATATTAATAGTGCTTTTCGGCATTTTGTAAAGTATTTTAGAAAATAAAAAAGGCATGGAAAACCATGCCTTTAAAAATTTTGTGTTTAGCTATAAACTTATGCAGCTTCTACAGCGTTAACAGCTTTTGCTAATCTTGAAACTTTACGAGCAGCTTTTTTCCAGTGGATAACGCCTTTACCTGATACAGTATCAAGTGTGGAAGTTGCTTTTACTAAAGCAAGCTGAGCGGCATCTTTGTCGCCTGCAGCTATTGCGTTTCTAACTTCTTTTACTACGTTTTTCATGCGAGTACGTGCCGCACGGTTGCGTTCGTTACGCTTTACACTTTGACGGTGGCGTTTGAGTGCAGACTTATGATTTGCCATGCTTTCTTCCTTTCTTCCTTGAGATGATTATTACTAAAGCGTGAACGCTTTAATTGTATGTGTTCTTGAACGGATTATTATAGGAAAGTTAGTACATTTGTCAAGCTTAAATAGTGAGAATAAAAATTAAATTAAATAATTTTTTTCGCTAAGCGCTTAAAAAACATTAAACTTTCTATTAAATAAGTAACATATCGTTTAATGAACCGCCAGCTGGTACCATAGGATATACATTTTCTTCCCTTGCAATTTGCACGTCTATGATACAAGCATTAGGAGAATTTAGTGCTTTTTCAAGAGTTGGCACTAATTCTTCCTTACTATTAATTCTATATCCCTCTGCGCCATAGGCTTCTGCGAGTTTTGCAAAGTCGGGTTGGGCTGTCATTGGGGTATAGGAATAGTTTTTCTTATAAAATAATTCTTGCCATTGGCGCACCATGCCAAGATAGGAATTGTTGAGTATAAGAATTTTTATTGGCAATTTGTAGCTTACAGCAGTCATAAGCTCTTGAATATTCATTTGAATTGAGCCATCACCAGCTATGTCGATAACGGTTTTGTCAGGAAAAGCGCATTGAGCGCCCACAGCCGCAGGGAGTCCGTATCCCATAGTACCAAGACCGCCAGAAGTAAGGAAAGTACGTGGTTGAGTGAGGGTGAGGAATTGCGCAGCCCACATTTGGTTTTGCCCAACTTCAGTTGTGAAAATGGCGTCACCTTTTGTTATTCTTTGTACTTCTTTAATAACTTCTTGAGGTTTAAGCACTGTGTCGCTTTCTAAATAGCTCAGTGGGTACTCTTTTTTCCATGTGGTTAATTGCTCTATCCATTCATTTTTATTAGTGAAATCTTCTACTTTCTTTGAACGTAAAATTTCAAGAATACCTTTGAGCGCTTCTTTGCAATCGCCAACAACAGGCACATGAACATTAATATTTTTGCGTATGCTTGTTGGATCAATGTCAATATGGATAATTTTCGCATGCGGCGCAAATGTTGGTATAGAACCAGTTACACGGTCTGTAAAACGTGCGCCTACAGCAATGATTAAATCTGAATTAGATACAGCCTTATTAGAAGAATAAGTGCCGTGCATACCTACCATACCAAGATAAAGAGGATCATCACCAGGGAATGCGCCTAAACCCATGAGGGTAGAGCATACAGGTAAAGAAAATTCTCTCGCAAGTTCACGCAATTCTTCATGCGCATTAGCTATAATTGAACCGCCACCAGTAAGAATTACTGGTGCTTTTGCATTCATTATATATTCTGCGGATTTGCGAATTTGATGTGGATTTGGTTTAATTGTAGGATTATAGGAACGCATATACACATTTTGAGGATAGTCAAATTCAGTGCGTGAATTTTGCATGTCCTTAGGTAAATCAATAAGTACTGGGCCAGGGCGACCTGAACGAGCTAAATGGAATGCTTGTTTAATAGTTGTGGCAAGGTTTTTTACGTCTTTGACTAAATAATTGTGTTTTGTGCATGAACGAGTAATACCAATAATATCAACTTCTTGGAATGCATCATTACCAATAAGGTGCGTATGTACTTGACCAGTAAGGATAACCATAGGAATAGAGTCGCTGTATGCTGTTGCAATTCCAGTTACAGTATTTGTTGCACCAGGGCCAGATGTAACAAGGCAAACACCAACTTTTCCTGTCGCTCTTGCGTAGCCGTCGGCAGCGTGCGCCGCACCTTGTTCATGTCTTACAAGGACGTGGTTTATGTCTGGGTGATTAGTGATTTCATGATAGAGATCCAGCACAGCACCACCAGGATATCCAAAAACGGTGTCTACGCCTTCTTTTTTCAATGATTCCATGATTATCTGACAGCCAGTCATTTCCATATTAAAACCCTTTTTATTTATATTAAGTATATTAAGTTAATTTAAACAGAATTGTCACTATAGGGGTATTTTTTTTTAATGTCAAATACCTAAGTTGAAGCGTATTGCATAAAAAGACTCTAATGCGCCAATAGCCAGTTTTTAGCGCTTGCATAGTCAACTTTTAAGGGTACGGCAAAATCAATTTTCTTGCCAGCAATATCGCTTGGAACAACGCTAGACATAAGCTCTGCTACTCTTTTTCCTGCTTCTTCGGCATGCGAATCTGGAACAGAAAGAATGAGTTCATCATGCACTTGCAATAAGAGTTCTGCGCCAAGATTTTTTAATGTGCTATCATTTTGAACAGCTAACATCGCGAGTTTTATTATATCTGCTGCCGAACCTTGAATGAGTGTATTGACGGCTTGTCTTTCAGCAAGGGCTTTTGCTTGATGATTAGAGCTATATAAATCAGGGAGAGGGCGTCTTCTGCCCGCAATGGTTACAACATAGCCTTGATTTTTTGCTTCTTCTAATGATTGCTCAAAGAAAGATTTTATCCCTTTGAATTTATCAAAATATTTTTCAATAAATTCTTGCGCTTCTTTGGTTGATACTTTAATATCTTGCGCAAGTTTTCTTGCTCCCATGCCGTATAATAATCCGAAATTAATAGTTTTTGCTGCGGATCTTTGCTCTTTGCTTACTTCTTCAAGGGCTATTGCATTGAGCATGGCCGCAGTTGAAGCATGAATGTCTTCATCATTTTTAAAGGCATTGATGAGCGTATCTTCTTGAGAATATTGAGCTAATACTCGTAATTCAATTTGTGAATAGTCCGCAGAAATGAGGCTCTTTCCCTCTTCTGCAATGAAACATTCACGCATTCTTTTGCCTAAATCGCCACGAATAGGAATGTTTTGTAAATTTGGCGCAGAGGACGAAAGTCTACCTGTGGCGGTTGCCATTGGATTAAAGGAAGTATGGATTTTATTGTCCACTCCAGCTAATTTTGGCAATGGTTCTAGGTAGGTAGAGCGAAGTTTTTCAAGCTTTCTATATTCAAGCAAGCTATCAATAATGGGGTGCTTACCGATAAGTTTTTCAAGAGCGTCTTGAGAAGTGGAACTTTGGCCACCCTTGGTCTTGCCTGAAACGGGCAGTTTTAAAGTATTAAATAGAATGTCGCCCGTTTGTTGTGCTGAACGTATATTAAATTCACAACCAGCGTATTCATAAATATTTTTTGTAATACTTTCTAATTCGCCTTGCACTTCTTTGAGAAAATCTTCTGCTATGGCAGTGTCAAGCTTAATGCCTCTTTCTTCCATTTGTGCTAAAATTGGCAAGAGAGGGAGTTCGATATCTTTGTAAAGATTATATAAATCTGATTTTTCTAAGGCCGATTTATATATATTGTTTATAGCAATTGCATGTTGTGCTGGATTACTGCCTTGAAAAATATGCTTTTCCTTACCAAATCTAAGCTGACTGCTTATTTTAGCAAAAGAATAATCTCTTTGTTCAGGATTGAGCAAATAAGACATCATAGAAATGTCAAATATTTCAAGAGTATTAGCTTCAATTATTTTATAAAGCCAAGGCCATTCTTTGAGTAAAGTTTTTAAGTCGAATGAAATAAAGGACTTGAAGTTCTTTATAAAATCAAGAAGTAACGAAATTTCGCCAGTATAGAGGAAATTCTTGTCATTATAGGCTATATAAACGCCAGATTTACCACGTTCAACAAAATGACTAGGAATACAAGCAATTTCTTTCTTGCTTTCTGCGTCAAGTTTTTCAATTTCTGCTACTTGTGGCAATTTTTGAATTTCTTCTATCGCTTCTTCGCTTGTAGATTGATCTTCAAACATATCAAATAA
>CAYJDN010000052.1:0-9652 GCA_964368925.1 uncultured Desulfovibrionaceae bacterium
TTTGTAGCCGGTCGCAAAGGCACTCCTTTATATTTCTTTTACAACCTAATGCCACAGGCTGTGTACATTATTCTCCTATACTCCTTGGCGTTTGTATGCAATGCCGCAATTTTTTATAATAAATGGGTGTTTAAAAAAGTCTATGTTGACGAACAAAACAAATAATGTCATTCTAAGTGGATGCATTGCTAAAAAGTGCACTTATAGGCCTCAGCCTATAAGTACACTTTTTGTTTGCTACAATTTTGACTAGAACGATTCGCCGACCAGATATTGCAGGTCTAACGGAAGTTTGTTTAAAACCTCGACATCTTTGCCGGTCTTGATTGTTGTTTTTTCTATCACCAGATAATCAAGTCCTTCAATCGCTATCTTGCTCCAATCGTCTCGATACCCTTTCAATCCTACGTCCATCATGAGCACCATATTTTTAGCACATTTTTCATTAAAACCACAAGCGAGCGCTCCGTACATTTCTTGGCACTCGGTATATCCGGAATTATGCGTTGTCACATACCCTTTCAGCTCACTGAAATTTGATAGACTACGACCTGTTTTCTCTTCCAGTTCCGCCGCCTTATCGGCATAAAATTTGATCATAGACTTTTCATGTTCACTTCCGAGCAAGTCATATTGAGCTATTCTCTTAAACTCATTTAACGAATGCTCAAAGGCTTCTCTCAAAAATGTCATCCAGATGTCATACTCTTTCGTGATAAGATCCGGTGATTTTACGCAGACAACAGATGCTCGCTGCGCACCACAAAGTCCATCTCGTTTTGGTGATACACCTACATGTACGATATCGCCTTCATTGATGATGCGATTAGTCGCCCTTGCTACCATTGTTCTGTTGCTCTCGCCGGCATTGACCATGATTTTGAACCCAAAGTCATCGGCACCGAGTTCTGTTGCGATCAGGTATCCAAATCCAGCCAACTGCGCCTCGGTCATTCCCGGTCGCATGACACGAAGCATACCTTCCATCATTGCATCGCTTATGGCACAACTCTCACGAATTAGCCTCAGCTCATTCATAGACTTTTCGTATTTAATTCTATAATAACCGCCGGACAGATCTGAAATGTTATCCTCACCTACATATGCTTTTATACACTCGTACAATGCAAGAGGAAACAGCACCTTTGTCGTTAGCAGTGCAACATTTTTAGGTTTCCCACCGCAAGCCTCTTCGATAATATCGTCCGGAGTCAGCAGGTCATCAGGGTAAGATTTCGACCCAAGGCTTAAAATATCCACTTTACGAATTACGACATTGCTGCGATGGCAGAATTGTTCGGCAACAATACCGCTCTCGAGACCTGCAATGAAATATAGTCCTTTTTTCGATATAACAGCCGCGATAGGTTCAACTATGATGTTGCAATTGCCGGCTAAATACGGAACATCACCGCAATAGTGTTCATCTGAGTAAACTATTCCGCAATCAAATCCATTCTCAGTGAGCATATTCACAACATTTTTTTGCCGCTGAGTAAATTCTTCCGGTGGCAACAAAAACTGCTTATCTACCTTTACTGCTTTTTCGATTACCGAAGCTACTATTTTGGATTGATTTTCAAAAACCGTTTTGTTGAACATGTTTCTTCAATTCCTTTCTATGATATTTCTGTCGTACAATCGCTCTATGCTATTTCAGGGATTCTGGTTATATTCGGATTGGTAAACACGTCATTCTCGTCGTAGCTTGTCGTTGAAAATTCTGATATAACCGCACCACAATCAGCTGCTTGGAACCAATGCTTTGTGCTTGGCTGAATAGTATACTGATCTCCGGGATTTAAAACTACCTCATGAAAAACCGTATAATATTGCGATCCGCAGGCCGGTATCACTCCCGAAAGTTTCTCGGTAGGCGTTCCCTCAACATAAAGATACACCTTTCCATATCGGCATCGAAATGTCTCTTCTTTACCGAGGTAATCGCCAAAGGGAGGATGTAGATGTTCCGGACAGGTCTGTCTGGGTAACAATACCATTTCCTTGGCACAGACCCTGTTGGTGTTGATGTAACTTATCAATTGTAATGCACAATGTTCAGTGTCATTAAGTCCAAAGTCTGCAATTTCAATGTTCTGTTTCTCTTCAGGTGAAATAACTATGCCTGCCTTGTCAAAATACTCGATTGTCCGATCAACCAAACAGTCTCTTTGTTTTTTTGTAATCATTTATTCTCCTTTACTCAAGTCCAACCCAGTCAATAATAATGTTAGCATAAACCGCTATGCTTTTATAAAACAACTGCTCACTGATGCTTTCATTGGTTGTGTGTAGTTCTCTCATGTCTCCCGGACCCATAATAATTACAGGCATATTACCTACACTTGAAAGTATGGCACCGTCACAGCCGCAAGGGAATCCATCCAATTTTATTTCCGGCATTATTTCTGTGCTGCTTGCTAATATTGATTTTACAAAAGGATGTTGTGTATCAGTTTCAAAGCATTGTGTTTGTTGATAAAATTCTACTGTGGCAGGATGATCGCAAAGCCATTCGTCTCCCCTGCAGGCAGTTGCAATGCACTGCTCTACCTCAGCCTTTACTTTTTGCGTCGAGATGGGGATGTTTATGTTGTTTTCATTGAGCTCACTCGGCAAAAATTCAACATCGAATTTCACACTACAATGTTCCGGCACTGTGGAAGCACCTTCTCCACCTTTTATCATACCGATATTAATTGTTGGATTGGAAAGTAGCGGATGTGATTTTTCGAGCAGCCATTTGAATTCGAGCTCTTTTAGCGCACCAATAATTTTGATTGCTTTTTCAATGGCATTCACACCAAATGATTTTGTGGCAGCATGTGTCTGCTTGCCTTTTATCGTAAACTCCGCAAGAAATGCACCTCTGTTTGTTGGCATTATCTTCATCGAGGTAGGCTCCATAATTATTGCGCCATCGGCCTTATAGCCTTTGTCGCAGCAAGCAAGCGTGCCGTTTCCGCCACCTTCCTCATCAACCACTGCCTCGAAAATAATGTCTCCACGGAGTATTATGTTAAGATCTTTAATGACTTCAATGGCTAAAATCGCTGCGGCTAATCCGCCCTTCATGTCACTTGTGCCTCTTCCAAAGATCCTTCCGTCTTTGGTATTGCATTTATATGGGTCGGTGTCCCACTCTTCAAGGTTTCCTGGCGGGACTACATCCATATGCCCATTTAAGAGAATTGATCTCCCTTGTGAGTTACCCTTAAAAACCGCACAGACATTTGCCCTGTCCTTATATTGATGACCGGGATTGAAAACATCATATTTATCTATTTTTAAATTATCAGGTTCGAAACGATCTACCTGCGCACCCATTTTGTTCAGGTAATCACTAAGGTACTGTGAAATGTCATTTTCGTACCCTAATGTTCCGTTATCGACAATTCGACTGTCAAACGAAACGAGTTTATCTAAAAAAGAATAGTATACTTCTTTTTTACTTTCAATATGTTCGAGAATTCTTTTTTGAATATTTTCTTTCATAATAATTCCGTTTGAATAAATATCGGTTATCGGCGCTGCGTCAAGTGTTGTACATCTTGTTCGGATAAACATATTCCAAGTAACGGGTCTTAACTAATGTGATGGACCTTTGGTTTTCTTCTGAAGGGCAACCGCTAATATAAGTACAAGCCCCGTAAGAATCATTTGATAGTATCGACCTACGCCGATAAGGTCAAATCCATTATTAAGAACACCGATTATCAAGGCACCTATCAAACTTCCGACAACACCGCCTCTTCCACCTGACACACTGGCGCCTCCGATTACGACAGCCGCAATTGCGTTGAGTTCTAAACCTTCTCCTGCCAAAGGTTGCCCTGAATCCAGTCGAGAAGCCAAAATTATTCCGGCAACGCTTGCCATCAAACCACTGATAATGTAGACACCGATTTTAATCTTTTTCACCGAAATACCGGCTAGCCTTGCAGCTTCTTCATTTCCGCCGACTCCGAATAAAGAAGCCCCAAATTTTGTTTTTGTGAGAATGACAAATCCTATGATATACACGATAAGCATTATAATTGCCGGTACCGGAAGAATACCCAGATTCCCTTGACCGAAAATAGAAAACCCTTCTGCTAAACCGGATACCGATGAGCCTCCGGTCAACACAAGTGCAAGACCACTCGCTCCGGTTAGCAATCCTAATGTGGCAATAATAGGCGGGACGTCAAATGTCGTAATTACAAGACCGTTCAACAAGCCAACCGTGACACCAACAGCAAGACCGGCCAGCACTCCAACAAATGCATTTGCTCCAAAGTTGACCATGGCTATTGCCGCGATCGTTCCGGAAAGCGATACCGTTGAGCTGACTGATAGATCGATTCCGCCTGAAATGATTACATATGTCATTCCAACTGCCAAAATAGCATTTACAGACGCTTGCCTTAAAACATTCATCATGTTAAACGGCGTAGGAAAAGTGGTTGGTGCCACAAGACTAAAAACCAAACAAATTATTACAAGTGCTATCAAAGCAATACTTTCCCTTTGTTTTAGCAGTTTATTGAATACTGATTTAACTCCGTCCATACAAAAGTTGTTTCCTTTCTGTTGTTTTATGATTTGCCGCCTGTTATATACTGCATAATACTATTTATATCGGCGCTGTGTTGTGGTATTTCAGCAGTCACAGAACCCTTGTACATAGCCAAAATCCTGTTACTTACTCGTAACACTTCTTCTAACTCGGACGATATGAATATTATCGACTTGCCCGCTTGTGTCAATTTTTTTACGAGGTCAAAAATTTCCTCTTTTGCTCCTACATCGACTCCACGCGTCGGTTCATCTAGAATAAGTATATCGCAGTTCATGCAAAGCCATTTTGCAAGCGCTACTTTCTGCTGATTTCCGCCGCTCAAATTAACAACCGGAAAATTTTCATCAGGGGTTTTGATACTGAGATCATCTATATAACCTCGTGCCATCTGCTTTTCAGTCTTCGAATTTATGAAAACACCGGAAATAAATTTATCAAGGTTTGCAATGCTCATGTTGCGCATTACACTCAAATTCATGAATAACCCTTGGGCCTTTCTACTTTCAGGTAGTAGCCCTATCTTCGCATTAATAGCATCTTTGGGGCTTTGAATCTTCAGCTCTTTTCCATTTTTTGTTATTGTGCCGGTCGCAATGCCATCTGCACCGAACAAAGCTCGTACCGTTTCGGTTCTTCCCGCCCCCACCAGACCGACTATACCAAGCACCTCACCTTGTCTCAACTGCAGATTGATGTCGTGTATGCTGGCGTTTGAAATGTTGTTCATTTCAAGAACAACGTCAGAATTTATCTCGGGGTTGGGACGTATTTCATTGTCAATTCCGGCACCGATCATCATCTCGATGATTTTATCGTTGGTAATGCCTTTTGTTTGAGCACTGCCAATGACCTGACCGGTGCGAAGAACTGTGATGCGATCTGTAATGGTTCTGATTTCATCTAATCTGTGAGAAATGTATATTATTGACACATTCCTACTCTTTAGATCTAAAATAATTTTAAAAAGCTGTTCCACTTCTTGAATAGTTAGCGTAGCAGTCGGTTCATCCATAACCAATATTTTTGCATCACAAGATAAGGCTTTCGCTATCTCTACCATCTGCTGTTCTGCTACACTCAATGTTGAAACTTTTGCATAAATGTCAAGATCAAGGTCGAAGCGTTTTAATAACAATTCGGCATTACGATACAGTAACTTCCAATTAATAATTGCAGTTTTGCCAATTTTCGGCTCCATACCAAAATAGATGTTTTTCGCCACATCCAGATCGGGGAAAAGAGTGAATTCTTGATATATTACCGATACGCCCTTTAGCTTTGCGTCGTTTGGGCTTTTGAAAGATACTTTATTGCCGAATAGTTCCATGTTGCCACTGTCGGGAGGGTGGACACCTGCTAAAGTTTTAATCAATGTCGATTTACCGGCACCATTTGCACCTACAAGGCCATGAATTTCACCTTCAGTGAGGTCAAAGCTGACTTTATCCAGTGCTAGAACCCCGGGGAACTGTTTAGTTACCCCCTCCATTTTAAATACTACATTTTGCATTTTAATGCCCATCCCTTTTTGATTTTTTCCCGTTTTCGCCACATGCTGATGAATTTCAACGCATTTCGCCGAAAAGGAACAAAACTCAGCGTTTGAAATTATTACTCAAACAATACATCTCCGACCTTGTTTTCTATGGGTTGTTACCAAGTAAAGTCAGCAGCATTGTCTTTAGAAAGCATCTCTAGAGGAACATCAATTACAGCTGCAACTTCTTCGCCGTTTATCAACTTGATTGCGGTTTGTACGCCAATGCGACCCATTTCAGCAGGTTGCTGCGCAACGCTACCAACAACTACATCACCGTCCATGATTGCCGATGTTGCATCAGTCATGCCGTCGATACCAACTGATACTACGCCAAAATCTTTACCTGCGGAGCTAACGGCTGCTTCAACTGCTATGGAACCGTAATCGTTAACCGCCAAGACTGCGTCGAGTTCTGGATGTGCCGAAAGAATATTATCTGCTGCGGTCACAAACGCTGTGGCAGAATTTTCAACTGCATTTATGTGCTGTACTATTTCGATACCCGGATAGTTCGAAAGTGCATTCTCAAATCCTTCTGCTCTTTGTTGGAATGAGCTGATTGGAGGTCCGTCGAGAATAACAACTGTTCCTTCACCACCAAGATAATCAGCGATAAATTCACCACCCAATTCACCTGCGGCAACATTATTTGAGGCGATGAACGACGCTACCTCACCGCCTTCGGCCATAACGTCTAAACATACAACCGGAATCCCTGCTGCATTTGCAGCTTCAACCGCTGGGACTATGGCGCTGGAGTCAACTGCATTTAGTAGAATTACATCTACGTTTTGAGCTATAAGATTTTCAACACTACTAATTTGCTGAGCTACATTTAGTTGAGCGTCACTGACTATAATTTCAACATCGGAAGCCATACCTTCTTCTTTGACACCACGTTCCATCGCTTCAAAAAACGGGCTGTTTAGTGTCATAAATGTAACGCCTACCTTCATGACGCCATCATCGGTGTTTGCTGAACAGGATACTGCGAAAAATGCCATTGCTAAAACTAAGATAATTGATAAAGTTCTGCGTTTCATTGTTTTTCCTCCGATTAATTTTTGTTATTTGTAAAAATGCAATCGATTTCATTAATTGTCAAACGACAACACTTTTAACCAATTTAGTAGGGTGGCAAACGTTTTGTTTGCCTCATTCTTATGAATATCTGTATTTGGTTAGCGATTTGATCTGTCGCTATTTAGTTTTTGTTGAGGATCCTCTTACATTTAGTTCAACCGGGAACATGACGGTCCGCGGCGACTCACTGGAGTCTGAAATCCTTTCCATTAACAGGTTCATGGCACTTACACCCATGTCATAAACCGGTTGCCATACAGCAGTGATCTGCGGTTCACAAAATTTCATCCAGTCCAGATCATCAAAGGTGACAACACCTACATCGTTTGGAACATTTAAATTCAAATGACGCAAAGCTTTCAGCACCTGCATAAGTATCATGTTGTTTGCAGTAAAAATTGCATCGCACTCCGCTTGTTCTACAAGCTCAATGGTGAGGTCAAAGCTGTTTTTGCCTAAGAAATCTCCGTTCTTTACAAGTTCTCGTTCAAACTGTATCCCCGCATCCTCCAAGGCCATTCGATAGCCAACCAACCTTTGTGTTCCTGTTGTGGAAATGCTGATATCGGCAATTATCCCGATTCTTTTGTATTTTTGAGCGGCCAGTTGTTTTACCGCTTCGTAGCTGCCCATATAGTTATCGACCGTAACGATATCAAACTTGTCTGAATCGCCACCTACAGGTTTTCTATCCAAAAATACAGTGGGTGTGTTTCCAAGTATTTGAGAGTAGTTGATTTCAGCACCGGTGCTTGCTATAATTAATCCGTCAACATACTTGCCCATCAAATCTGATATATAGTCAATTTCCTTGGTTGGTTGCTCATCAGTATTGCAGAGCATTATATGGTAGTTCGACTTGTTTGCTACATCTTCTATCCCTCTGACTATTGAAGTAAAAAATGGATTCATTATATTGGAAACAATCACTCCGATGGTCTTTGTTTCTTTCATTCTCAAACTTCGAGCCACAGCACTTGGGCGATAATTTAGCTTATCCATCGCTAGTTTAACGTTCTCAAGAGTCGCCGGTTTTACAAGAGAGCTATTGTTTAGCACTCGTGAAACTGTCGTGGGCGAGACCCCTGCTAATTCTGCCACAGCAGATATGTTTACATTATGCAAAACCACCTCATGAAATCGATATCATATATTTTTTTGCCTTGTGACAACTATATATTACATCAAACATTGTATATTGTCAATATTTTTTTTAAAAAAACATTTTTTTTGTTAAAAAAGCCAGTAATTTGCTTCAATAATTGTCACTATTGACCAACAAGGTTTTCTCATCTTGTAAATCGATTTCATTCAAGCTGTTTCCCTAAAATAGGAGCTTATTGCACCTGTCTATTTATGCTGAAATGATATTTTTTGATAAACTTATCAAATAGTGTTGCATTTCAAAACACCACTCACCCAAGAGAGGTGTTCATTTGATGTTGTACCGGACATATGAATGATTATTATTTTATCAAGCAAATTCATTTAAAATTGTTGCAGACTTGTTGTGTTGAATGGGTTTAATGCTATTGCTTTCGCCGTCTCGTCCATCATCGGATGATAGACGGCAATACAGGGCAACAAAGCCCTCTTTTTTGCCTTTTTAATTAATGATGTTTTATGACGTAGACATAAAACTCAAGCATGAAAATCATATTTTCATGCAAGCTCCCTTTCCGTGCGTAGTCGCACTGCAGCTTTGACAGGCATATTCAACTGGGGATATTGTAGCACTTTCAAAGTAATTTATCAAGTGTTGATTACCTATATCTACCGCTCTATTAGCACGATTTAAGATGGTGTCGTTAGTAGTACATGTGCGCTTGAATATGTTACATACGGTGTATTTCACGCCGTTGATAACGTGCTCATTCTCGGTGTCTATCAACGGCGAAACTTTTTTATTGAATAATTTTTGAGTTATATATTTTTGTCTCATTGGTTCTCCTTATATAAAAACAACAGGCATCATATATGACACCTGTTGTTTGGTAATAATTTATTTTTATCTGTCGTTTTGTATTCCTGCCAAATAATCTAAACTTACATTATGATATTTAGCTATCAGAATTGCGATATTAAGTGGTAATTCACGTTCACCGCTCTCATATCTCACATATGTTGTCTTGTGCATGTGCAAAATGTTTGCCATTTTAGCCTGTGACAAGTCTGCATCTTCCCGTAAATCACGTATTCTTGGATAAGAAATCATATACACCTCCGTCTACTTGACGTTGTACACCGTTTGATGTATACTTATGTAACAATGACACCGTATGGTGTATATGACAAGTTAGGTGATATATGCTTAAATGTGATATGGAACTCTGCATTCATAACATAGACGATGAGTGCTATTGTGAGAGTATTTCGATGGATAGTGTCGGGCTTTGCACCGAGTGTATCATTCCGAGGTTTCCGGAAGATGTTGTTGAGCGTTGCAAAAAAGAAGCGTTAGAACGTAT
>CAYJDN010000053.1:0-7000 GCA_964368925.1 uncultured Desulfovibrionaceae bacterium
ACATTTGATAATTGACATTTCTTTGTTTTTTAACATTTTCACGTGAAAAAACTAATTCATAGTTCTTATCGGATAGCGTTAATTTATCTTTAGGTTTTTTTGAAGAAAAAATAAAATTTTTAATAAAAGTCTAGAAAAACAATTGAGATATTTCTTCTAGAAAAGCTGTTCACAGGATTTCAATTATATAATATTTTTATTTATGACGCAACTTATTAAAAAGCGTATTAAATTGTCTAATATAATCAAGGAAATAGAAAAATGCCTTGAATTGTTGCTTGCTATTGCAAGTAAAAAGATATATTATAACAAATTCTTTCTAGCTTATTTACAAAGGGTGTATTATGTCAAAACTTGTCCACAAAGAATTTTTACTTGATAAATGGGAAGCCTTACTTTTATCGGCACAAAGCAATCTTCCTTATGTCTTGTCTACAGTATTAGAGCAAGGTGGCACACGCCCTGTGTGGCAAATTCAAAAAGACAATGAAGAAACCATGTTGATCGCTTATCCAGCAGAAAACTACGTGCGTGCAGCTGCTGTTGTAGAGGGAGAAATTGAAGGTAAATTAGATGTAAAATCAGTTGTACCTTTACTTGAAGGCCTTGCAACAAATGATTTAATAGTTGAAGACATCTATCCTTGGAAAAGCAAGGTTGAGGGTGAAATTTGCATACATAATTCAACAATTGGCAAATCATTTTGGGCCTATGATCCATTGTTTTTCCGTGATAAATTAGACATGCAAATTGGACAAATGCAGGCTTTTTCTCTTTCAGCTTTAGTTTTAAGCATTCAACCTGCTTTGCTAGACGAACTCACTCTTACACATGGGCCGGCTTTTGAAAAATATTCTATGGATTTCTTAGCTGCAAATCCTGATAAGTCACGTTTAGACGTGCCGCCATTGAAAATTCCTCTTGCAGGACAGCAAATGCTTGGTTTAGGAAAATTTTTTGGTGAATACCAAGCTAGAGTGCGCATTTCTCATTTGAATGAATTTGAATTTGGAAATGACGCTGGGCAAAAAATGCAAATGTATTCTTTTGTGATAAACCTTGCGAGCGACGAAGAGCCTATGCCATTGGTGCTTTATGCTCCAAGAAAGGTCTTTGCTAAAGACTTTGAATTGAAGAATGGTATGGACGTAGACTTATATTTTTGGCTACAAGCAAGAATTATAGACTAATTTTCGAAATCTTAAGTGAGAAGAAATTATGGATTTTGCTGAAATATTTTATCGCTTATCAGTGGCTATCATACCTGTATTAATGGGTATAGTCTTGCATGAAATAGCGCACGCTTATGCGGCCTATTCTTTAGGCGATAATACTGCAAAAGATTTAGGCAGGCTAACCCTAAACCCAATTAAACACTTAGATCGCAATGGTTTAATGCTCTTTGTGCTTACTGCGGTGCTTAGTCCTTTTGTCTTTGGTTGGGCAAAGCCTGTTCCTGTAAATCCACGCAGATTCACTAAAATACGCAATATTAAATCTGGTATGCTCATTGTGTCGCTTGCTGGCCCTCTTACAAATTTCTTTCTTGCTATCTTCTTTGCCTTTGCATTGAAGCTTTATATTCCAACTATAGGACAAGGTGGAAACCTAAGTTCTTTTAATACATTCATTTTAGATATGCTCTCTGTGGGTATAGGTATGAATTTAGTTTTGATGATATTGAATTTATTACCTATTCCTCCTTTAGATGGCAGTCATTTTATAGCAAAAATATTGCCCTATCCATACGATTACAAATATATGGAAATGGGGCGTTATGGTACGATTGTGATATTAATTCTGCTTGCCACTAATGTTTTAGGCTATATTATGCAATTCTTTTTGAATTTACTTTATCCAATAATTACAATAATTTTGAAGTAGTAGAGGTTTAGGAGTTTTTATGAGTCAAACAATAGTTTCAGGTATGCGACCAACAGGTTCATTGCATTTAGGGCATTATTATGGTGCGCTAAAAAATTGGATCACAATGCAGTATGAATTTCCATCACTTTTCTTTGTTGCTGATTGGCATGCCCTCACAAGCGATTTTGCAAATACTGCAAATATCAAACAATACAGCCACGATTTAGTTTTAGATTGGTTGAGTGTTGGTTTAGATCCAAGTGCTTGTGGAATTTTTATTCAATCTGATATTAAAGAAACTGCTGAATTGCACTTGCTATTGTCTATGATTACTCCGCTTGGCTGGCTTGAACGTTGCCCAACATATAAAGAACAGCAAGAAAATATTAGCGATAAAGATTTAGGAAATTACGGCTTCTTGGGTTATCCTGTGCTTATGTCTTCTGATATTTTATTGTATAGGGCGCAATTTGTTCCAGTGGGGCAAGACCAAGTGCCGCATTTAGAAATGACAAGAGAAATAGCTAGACGTTTCAATCATATATATCAAGAAAATGTGTTTCCAGAACCTCAAGCAAAGCTCACTCCAACAGCAAAATGCCCTGGTTTAGATGGAAGAAAGATGTCTAAGTCATATAATAATGGCATATATTTGAAAGATACTTTAGAAGAGATTAGTCCTAAAGTTCGTGGAATGCTTACCGATTCTAAAAGAGAAAGAAAGGCTGATCCTGGAAATCCTGATGATTGTAATCTCTATCCATACCACCATTTGATGACAGCACCAGAAAAATGTCAAGAAATTCGAGAAGCTTGTACAACTGCGAGCATGGGTTGTGTGGATTGTAAGAAAATCTTTATTCAAAGTTTGGAAGCTTTTCTTGCTCCTATCCATGAAAAAAGAGCAGAAATCCTTGCAAGACCAGACTATATTAAAGATGTCTTGCACGAGGGCGCAATCAAGGGTAGAGAAAGTGCAATTGCAACTATGCAGCTTGTAAGAGCTGCTATGAAAATCTAGTTTTAGGAAAAACAATGCTTAAACATAAGAAAATGCAAGACTTAGCTACGCTTTTGCCTGAACTTGAAAAAGTTCGCAGTCAACAAGGAAAGATAGTGTTTACAAACGGTTGTTTTGACATTATCCACCCCGGTCATGTTGATTTATTAGCAAGGGCGAAAAAACTTGGCTCTGTTCTTGTGCTTGCGCTGAATACTGACGACTCAGTAAGAAGACAAGGCAAGGCGCCGAATCGTCCAATCAATTCTTATGATGCAAGAGCATTTGTGCTTAGTCATTTGGAATCTATTGATTATGTTCTTCCTTTTGATGAAGATACACCCTATAATCTTATCGCTCAAATCAAGCCTGATGTATTAGTCAAAGGCGGCGATTGGGCTATAGAGAAGATTGTAGGGCAAGATATTGTTAAAACATTAGGCGGCGAAGTCCACTCCCTTAGTTTAATTGAGGGTTATTCTACCACAAATATTGTTAATGCTTTGTCTAAATAGTGAGTAACTATGTCACAAGAAATGAAAAATACAATTAATATCAAGCCCTATTTTGATTTACATACTGAAGAAAATCATCTTGTGCTTGTTTTTGGTGGTGCTTGGAATGCTGAACAATCTAAGCAACTTGCCGAACAAAAACATATTATAACTGAAAAAGTAGAACATTTAAAAAAGAGTACGAAACTTATTCTTGATGGCGCAAAAGTGAGCGATTGGGACATGAGCTTCCTTTCTTTTGTGACGCATATTGTTAAAATTTGCTATGATGATGCGCTTATTGTTGAAGTACGTAATTTTCCTGAGGGTGCTGATAAATTAGCAAGGCTTATTTTAGATGCTCCACGCCGTCCTGGAGTGGAAAAAGAAAAAGTAGAAACACATTTCTTTGAATCTATTGGAAACAAAACGCTTGCAATACCAAAAAATTGGACAAGACTCTTTATTTATCTTAGTAAATTAATGCACTCATTTAGCCTATTCTTGCGTGGAAAAAGTACTATGCCAAGGCAAGACTTTATCCAATGTGTGCAAGAATGTGGAGTAGACGCACTCCCTATCGTTGCGCTTACAAGCTTTTTGATTGGTGTTATGCTTGCTTTTACAGGCTCTTTGCAGTTCAAAATTTTTGGCGCAGAAGTGTATACAGCTGCATTTGTTACTTTAAGTGTTGTTCGTGTTATGGGGCCGCTCATCACAGCTGTTGTGCTTGCTGGCAGAACAGGAGCTAGTTTTGCTGCTGTTATTGGTACAATGCAAGTAAATGAAGAAATTGATGCACTTGAAACCTTTGGCATTTCTGTTTATGATTTCCTTATCTTACCAAGAGTTTTAGCGCTTACGCTTATGACGCCTATTCTTTGTTTCTTTTCAGACATTTTAGGTGTTCTTGGCGGCTATGTTATTGGAATAACATTAGTTGGCGTGGATTCTCACCTCTATATTGATAATATGCTTACTTTCCTAAAGCCACAACATCTTTGGGTGGGCTTATTTCATGGCTTCGTTTTTGGTATTGTGATTGCTCTTACAGGTTGTTATAAAGGGCTTTATTGCGGTAGGAGTGCTGAAGACGTTGGTCTTGTTACTACTGACGCTGTTGTTGATTCTTTGATTGGCATTGTTGTTGCGACCGCAATTTTGACTATGATATTCACCTATTTCTTTGGTTTGTAGGCGCTTTATGGACGATAGTAATAAAATAATATTGTGTGAAAATTTGGATATTGGCTATGGCAAAACTGTCATTCAACATAATCTAAATTTTTCAATACAAAAAGAATCAATCTTTATTGTTATGGGTGGTTCTGGTTGTGGTAAAACTACTTTATTACGCTCTTTAATTGGTTTAAATCCGCCGATTAAGGGTAAAATTCTCTTTCATAATGAAGACTTCTGGGCGATGAATGAAAGAGAAAGGCATGTTTTGCTTCGTAATAATGGTGTGCTTTTTCAGCAAGGTGCTTTGTGGTCTTCACGTACTTTGGCGGAAAACATCATCTTACCGCTCAATTTTTTTAGAAAAGATTTGTTTTCTTATGAAGATATGCAAGAAATTGCTTCTTTGAAACTTGCTTTAGTTGGCTTGGCTGGTTTTGAAGATTATTATCCTGCTGAAATAAGCGGCGGTATGCGTAAAAGAGCAGGGCTTGCAAGAGCTTTAGCGCTAGAACCAGAAGTCGTCTTTTTTGATGAACCATCAGCTGGACTCGATCCACTTTCGGCACGCTTGCTTGATAATCTTATCTTAGAATTGCGTGACAGCTTGGGTATGACCTTTGTTGTTGTAACGCATGAACTTGCAAGTATTTTTGCAATAGCCACAGATTCAATCTTTTTAGATCCACAAACTAAGACGCAATTAGCGCTTGGTGACCCTAAAGAATTATTAAAACATGGGCCTAGAGAAGTGCAGCACTTCCTTACCCGTGGTGAAATACCATTGGAGAATGTATAATGAAATCCGAAGCAAGAAGAGCAGCCAGAATAGGCGTTTTTGTATTTTCAGCCTTTACTTTATTGATTGCTACTTTAGCAGTTATTAGCTCTGGAACATTTTTTAGAGAGTCTTATAAATTTGTCGTTTATTTCGATTCCACTCTAAAAGGTTTAGTTGTAGGCGCTCCAGTTCGCTTGTATGGTGTGCAAGTAGGTAGGGTTTCATCAATCCAAATTGTGAACGATCACGAAGCAAAAACCTACTCATTGCCTATTATTATTGACTTAGATAAAGATACATTTTTTGCAGATGAAGGCAGCTTGTTCTCCCAAGACGATGCTGAAGCCTTTGTGCAAAATTACATTGATAATGGCTTGAGAGCTGAATTACAATCTGAATCACTTGTGTCAGGTTCATTGTATATAGAATTAAACTTTTTAACTCCTGATAAAGCCAGTATTGCCACTTATGAAGAAAGACATCTACCGCAATACAATGACATAATGCAAATTCCTACCTCTACTACAGCTCTTAATGCTGTTTTAGATAGTATTGCTTCAATTCCTTTTGAAGACGTGGTTTCTCATATAGATGCCCTTATTCTTCAAATAAGTCAACTCGTTACAAATATTGATAAAGTTGTGCAAAGTGAAGAGATAAATGAAATTCTTGTTGCTTATACATCATTAGCAAATACTGTCATAGCAGAAGTGAATGAATTTGGGGCGATAAGAGAATCATTAGACACTCTTATTACTAGTTTGAATAGTACGGTTGATGCAAATGATGAAGAATTAAATACTTTACTTGTTAATCTCACAAACCTCTCTAAAACAGCCGATTCCTTTATGCTTGATTTAAGCCATGTTGTGAGCGAAGATTCTAATACTATGATAGAAATTACTAAAACTATGCAGCTGCTACAAAGTGCAAGTAGGGGCGTGGCTGAATTGACCGATATACTTACACAACATCCTGAATCTCTTATTTATGGTAAGGAATAATTAGGAATTTTTATGGCAAATGAAAAGCAAAAAGCGCACCATAAGAAACATGGCATTGTAGAATCTTTGCTAAGGCCTATGCGTTTTATTTATTATAAAATCATTAGGCTCAATTCTTCGCCAGAAGATATTGCTAGAGGGCTTGCTTTTGGCGTATTTGTTGGCTTTTTGCCGCTTTTGCCAATCCAAACTATATCTGCTTTATTTTTAGCCACACTTTTTAAAGGGAATAAATTTACTGCGGCTATAGGAACTTGGGTTTCAAACCCCTTGAATATTGTGTTTTTATATTTGCTCTACCATGATATAGGCACTGCGCTTCTTGCCACGGAAGTTCCACCATCAATAGACATACATGGAATTACAGCCGCTCATAAAGCTAATAATCATGATCCAAGCTCCGTTTTAGTGCAACTTTTTGAAGGTGGCCCCGAATTTATTTTGACTATGTTTCTAGGCGCTTCCGTTATCGCTATTCCTGCCGCTTTGGCTACTTATTATTTTACAGTAAGAGCGCTTCGACTCTATAGAGCAAAAAAACATGCCATAATTCAAAAGCGTGAACTTACGAAATTTAAAAAATTACAAGAATCTATGGAAGAAGATAGGAAAAATAGCGAGAGTAGCGAAAGTAACGAGAGTAGCGAAAATAGCGAAAAGTGGTAAAAATAGCGAA
>CAYJDN010000053.1:7100-9502 GCA_964368925.1 uncultured Desulfovibrionaceae bacterium
AGTAGCGAAAGTAACGAGAGTAGCGAAAATAGCGAAAAGTGGTAAAAATAGCGAAAATAATGAATAACAAAGAGAAGTAGCGAAAGCCGAAAATAGCAAAAACAAAAATAGCAAAAATAGCAAAAATACAAAAATACAAAAATCAAAAAACAGTCTATAATGACGAGCATTCAAGTTTTTCATATTTTCAAATATGTCATAAACAACTAAGTTAGTAAGAAAAAATTTTATGCAATCACATTTTTATGCAATATGTTAAAGGCATAGGTTCCCACGCCTCTTATTTTTTTGTTGTTTTACTTCACAAAACAAAGAAATAAGGACTTTGAATGGCATTGGAAAAAGGATTTTATCGTAATAATATAAGTATTTCTTAGTTTTACAAATAGTATAAAAACATTTTAGAACAATAGTATAATAATGTTCTAAGGTGTTTTTTTCAATAATTTTGTTGCTTTTAGACAAAAAAAAAGAGGCATACGCCTCTTTTTTTAGTGACTATACACAACCTGTTGGTTTAGGAAGGCCTGCCATTTTACAAGCTCCTTTACCAGGTCCTGAAGGAAATAGTTCGTAAACTTCTTTAAGTTTAAAACCAGTGTTCTTTGAAAGAATACGTACCATTGGAGCGATACCATTCTTTTTGTAGTAGTCTTGAAGGAAGTCAAGAATTTTTTGGTGGTCATCAGTAATAGCGCTGATACCTTCTGATTCCTTTACATAATCAACCCATTCTGGGCACCAGTCTTCAAATTTGAGTAAGAAACCATCTTCGTCAACATCAAAAGTTTTTCCTTTAAAAGAAACTTCAGCCATGAGCGTCCTCCTTGGACAATACTTAATTCTTTTTTAAGAAGCTATCTATTGCATAAGCAACGTCTTCTTAGTATCCGAGAAAAAATATAGCATTCTTATTTGTTAAATGCAAGAATAATTTTTGCTTTTTTGAAAGAAAACTACAAAGTGCTTTTATTCTTCAAAAAGTTTTTCTCGCACCCAATATTGAACATTAAATTCAGCCTTAACTTTCTCAATTAATTCATTTTCAATATTACGTTCCATAGGTCGCAAATGAACATAAGTTCTTCGGCAATCCATATCATCAGGACATTCTGTGCTAAGAAGTGTAACAATATTCGCATTGTAGGAATGTAAAAGATTTAAAAATGGAATCAATGCCCCAGGCACATCTTTGAACATAAGAGCAATTTGAACTCCGCCATATCTTGCGCCAGTTATCTCAATGTAGATTTTGTAAATATCATGATCAGTAATAATACCAACTAATTGATCTTCGCTATTGACTACAGGCAAAGAACCATAGCCCTTTTCTTCCAAAATCTGCGCAGCTCTCTCTACAGTGTCAGTAGAAAGTACAGTCAAAGGATCACGAGTCATGATGTCACGAATTTTAATTTCTGATATAAGATAATGTAATTCATGTATTTCTAGAGTGGTCGCCTTAGAAGGTGAAGCGTCTTTAATATCTCGGTCAGAAACAATCCCTACCAAGCGCCCCTCTTCATTCACAACAGGCAAACGACGAATATCGTGCTCTTTCAGAAGCTTAGAGGCCTTTAGCATTGAAGTGTCTTCTTTTACAACAATCAAGTCTTCAGTCATCCATTCACGAACAAGCATAGTCTTCTCCTTAATGTATATAAGGTTAATTATTTAATTTTCTCATCTTTATAGCTAAACAAGAAATACAGCGACAAAATAACCTAAGTCAAAAAATCAGCCTAGTTTGCGCCACAGCATTTCTTATATTTTTTGCCACTACCACAAGTGCAAGGATCATTACGGCCAACTTTTGGCTCCTCACGTCTGTATGGCTCTGTTCCAAGAACTTCACCCTCAACATAGTACCAAGTATCATCTTCTTTTCTAAAAGAAGCATTTTCAGTAAGATTTTGAGGAATACCGTTTATAGTATAATGCGCACTAAAAGATACAAAACCTTCTGTGTCATTTTCTAAGCCTTTAGCCGTTTCATGGATTTCAAGACCATTCCAGTCTAAATGGCTCGACCATTGCTCAATTTCTTTTGGATCAACATCATCACGAAATTCAGGATGTGTGCTCGTGTTTAAATAAGGATAGTTCTTCACAGCATGGGCAGTATAACGTGAACGCATAAGACTCTCAGCAGTCGGCGCTTTTACTTTGCCTTCAATAATTGGTTCACAACAAATTTCAAACTCTTTTTCTGATCCACAGGGACATAATGACATATCAAATTCCTACTCTATAATGTTAAAAAATATATTTAAATATATAAGAAGAAAGAATAAAAGTCAATTTTCTTTTTGTGGCTTGAGAGAATTGGAAGAGGGCAAATTTCTTTTTTTTTGTCTCCGACGGCCAAAGGAGCGGTGGCCCCTTTGGAAACCCATATGAAA
>CAYJDN010000054.1:0-9215 GCA_964368925.1 uncultured Desulfovibrionaceae bacterium
TTCTCTTACTCGGCCTTGGTGGCTTGGTAGCTAAGCAGGCTCTTTTCCCAAGTAAAGACAGTAGATTAGGAAATGCAGCATAAAAGCTTTTAGGAAATGCAGCATAAAAGCTTTAATGACTAAGGATTTTGTGTGCATCTTTGTCTAATAGTTTAGAATAAAACAAGAAAAAAGTGTAGTATGTTCAAAAGTACTACACTTTTTATTTTGTAAAAACATGAGGTAACATATGGAAAATACAGTAATTATCGGTGGGAAATATCGCCACTACAAAGGTAATGATTATGTAGTTATTGCAACAGGCATACTTGAAAATAGCATGGAAGAGGCTGTAATTTATAAAAGTCTAAACAATCCAGAAAGATATTGGATACGTTCGCTTACAAATTTTTTAGAAATTACAAATGATACACAAAGGTTTAAATTTGTTGAAATGTATACTGACAATGTAACACTTTGATATGAAAAAAGCTTTTGTCTTATATTGACTTGTTGAGAATAGTTACTATTATAGATGAATAAAACTCGTAGGAGATACTATGAAGAACTATTCTAAAACTCTATTTTTTATAGTAGGTTTACTTATCATTGGTTTTGTTACTTATTCTAGTTTAGGCAATGCTGATAAGGCTCAAGGAGAAAGTATTTTGACACATCAAGGACGAAACATAGAATTTAATGATCTAACTCCAGCAGAGAAAGATATCATTCTTTATAAAGGAACAGAGCGCCCTTATTCAGGCGAATATTTAGACAATAAAGAAGAGGGGCTCTACGTATGTCGTAGATGTGATGCGCCTTTATATCATTCAGATGATAAATTTGACTCTCGCTGTGGCTGGCCTAGCTTCGATGATGAAATAGCTGGTGCTGTTGTTCGAGTACCTGATGCAGATGGCAGGCGTACAGAAATTGTATGCGCTAATTGTGGCGGACATCTAGGACATGTGTTCTTAGGCGAAGGTTTTACAGAAAAAAATACACGTCATTGCGTAAATTCTATTTCTATGAAATTTGTTGAAGGTAAATCAGCTCCTGCAACGGCTTATTTTGGCGGCGGTTGTTTTTGGGGCGTGGAAGATGGATTTTCGAAAATTGATGGTGTTTTAGATGTTGCTTCAGGCTATATGGGCGGAAATACTACATTTCCAACGTATGAAGAAGTAAGTAAGGGAAACACTGGGCATGCAGAAGTGGTGCGTGTGCAATATGATCCAACCAAGGTTGACTTTGAAAGTTTGGCTCGATTCTTCTTTGAAATCCATGACCCAACTCAATTAAATAGACAAGGGCCTGATTTTGGCACACAATACCGTAGTGTTATTTTCTATACCGATGAAGAACAAAAACAAATATCTCAAAAACTTATTGGATTATTAAAAGAAAGAAAATTTGATGTTGTGACTGAATTGTCAGAAGCTCCAGCTTTCTATTTAGCTGAAGATTATCATCAAGACTTTACTGCTCGCACAGGGCGAGGCGCTTGCCATTTTCCTGTAAAAAGGTTTGATAAACCATTGTCATAATAGATAATATGTAAGAGGGGAGCTTTTATGCTCCCTTTTTTATCTTGTATAGAGTGCGCTTTTTAGGCGTGTTGCTAGAATGTGTTGTAGAATGTCTTTCTAGAATGTGTTTCTAAATGAAGAGCTTTTGCTTTTTTGCAAGGAACAAAATTTTTCTCTTGAGAGAGTTTATCTAACATAAATGACCGAAAGAGAAAAATTTTTGACGATGCCTCATGTTGTTAAAATCAGAACTTAGTAATACAGCTAATTTTAGCTTATAGAAGAAATTTGGGCTATATCACAAAAGAACAAAAGAATTAATTTAAAAACATATTCTAAAAGATACTATAAAAACTTGATATTCATCTCTAACTATGCTAAATATCAAGATAGAAAGATTGAGGTTATTGATATGAAAGGAATTATTCTTGCTGGTGGCTCAGGTTCAAGGCTCTATCCTCTTACGAAAACAACATCAAAGCAGCTTCTGCCTGTTTATGATAAACCTATGGTATATTATCCATTATCCACTTTAATGCTCTTTGGCATTCAAGACCTTCTTATTATTTCTACCCCTCAAGATACGCCTAATATTGAAAGACTTTTTGAAAATGGTGACAAATTAGGGCTTAAGATTCAATATGCCATACAAAATGAGCCTAAGGGGATTGCGCAAGCCTTTACTATTGGCGCTGATTTTATAGGCGATGACGATGTTTGTCTTATTTTAGGTGACAATATTTTCTATATGGGCGAGCAATTCCATACATTCCAAAATGAAATAGAAAAAAACAAAGGTAAGAAAGCTACTATTTTTGCCTACCACGTTTCAGATCCAGAAAGATTTGGTGTTGTTGAGTTTGATGAAGAACATAAGGCTCTTTCAATTGAAGAAAAGCCGAAAAATCCAAAATCAAATTATGCTTCGGTTGGTCTTTATTTTTATCCTCCAGATGTGGTAGCAAAAGCTCGTTCATTAGCGCCATCTGCTCGTGGAGAGTTTGAAATTACAGATTTAAATAATATGTATTTACAAGAAGGCAGAATGAATGTTGTGCCTATGCGTCGTGGTAATGCTTGGTTAGACGCTGGAACTCCTGATAGCTTGATGGAATCAGGGCAATTTGTTCAAATTATTGAGAAAAGACAAGGGCTGAAAATTGCTTGTATTGAAGAAATTGCGTATAGACGTGGTTTTATTGGTGATGAGAAATTAATGGCTATTATCAATACACTAAAAGACGGCGATTATAAAAACTATTTGATTAAAATTTATAACGAATTTCACGAAATTTAATGTCGTCATAATGTGAATTTTCGCATTATATCAAGGAAAATGAAGGAGCTTAGAAATATATTCTAGGCTCTTTTTGTAAAACGGAAAAGTTTAGCAATAAGGTTATGTTGTACAAGTAATATTAGCCCTAAGAAAACTATTCCTGCGCCGATAAATAGACTGTTAGACGCTGGTTCGTTTAATAATATAATACCAGAGCTTACACCAATAACTGTAGAGAGGTTTATGAATACGGCTGAGATGCTTGGGCCAACGTTCTTTACTCCAAAATTCCATAAAGTCATAGCGCACAAAGAAGTCATAATTCCTGTATAAAATAAGCCAATATAAACATATTTATTAAAACTTGGTAGTGCAAAATCGCTTAGAAGCATCTCAGCAACAATATTTGCAATAGCGCCAAAGAGGCCAGACCAAAATACGAGTTCAAGAACGCTTACTTCTTTTAGTACTTTTGAGCTAAAAAGAGTATAGAAAGACCAACCAAATTGGGCGGCTATGAAAAATAAATCGCCCTTGTTGAAGTCGAGCCTAGCAATTGAAGAAATATCCCCTTTTGTGAGGATATAGGCTGTGCCGTATAGGGCTAACAATATACCTAACCATTGGATATTGAGAAGTTTTTCTTTAAAAATAATAACAGCTGCTAAAGAAATAAATAAGGGCGAAGTTGCATTGATGAGCGAACTATGGCTCACTGTTGAATAATTGAGGCCAATAAATACAAATGTGCTGTTAAAGCAAACGAAAGCAAGACCAAGTAAGGTGAGATGGAAAAGTTCTTTTTTGGGAGGAATTCTAAATTGCTTTGTGATAACTAAATAAGTAAAAATACAAAAAGATGCAATAAAAAATCTAAAACTTGTGAGAGTAATGGCTGAACCATAAGGAAGCATAAGCTTATTCATATAAGCGTTCAATCCCCAGATGGTGGAAGCTCCAGTCAAGGCAAGCAGGGCTTTTGCCTTTGTTTTCATTTGTAAAACCTCAAAATAAAATCAAAGAAATAATTCTTTGCACTTGGCATATACCATTATTTTTTAGATGTCTATAGCTATTTTATGCTCATTTGTCCTGTATTTCTCAATTTAAACAATTTAATACATAAAAATTAGTATGTTATAAGCAAAAATAAATTTCCCCTTTTTATATATAAAATAAATAATTTAGAAATCTAAGCTAGCCCACAAAGGAGCGAAATAATTTTGTTGAAATTGTCAAACCAATGCAACCTATAAGGACAAGAGGAATAAGAAGATGGTAGATTTCTAAAAATGTAGAGCCTTCCAAATATATTCTTTGTGTAATTTCAACTCCATAGCGTATGGGGTTGACGAGTGTGAGGACTTGTAAAATCTTTGGCATGGAAGAAACAGGTGTGAGAAAGCCTGAAAGCAAAATCATGGGCATAATGCTAGCAAATGAATAAAGTAAAGCTTGTTGCATATTTGCTGAGAAAACAGAAATACAAAGTCCAATTCCAATTACAGCAAAGTTACAAACAAAGAGCGAAAGAATAAGAAGAGGAATTGAACCTGCAAAAGGAATATTGAACCAAAACACAGAAATTGTGAGTACTATAGCCGATTGCATAAAGCCTACGGCCATCGGTGGTAAGGCTTTACCTATAAGTATCATCATAGGGCTTAGGGGAGTGACGAGTAATTGATCAAAAGTGCCTTGTTCTTTTTCTGTCGCTACACTTTGTCCTGCTAAAACAATTATTTGTATTACTGCTAGTAGCGAAAGCATACTTGCCATAATATTCCAACGTGTTTCAAGATTAGGATTATACCAACTGCGTGTCGATAATGTTAAAGGACTTGTAATTCTATGCTTTTTTAATTGTTCATTGTTGAAATTATTAATAATTCTAGTGCTATATCCAAGTGCTGCGCCAGCAACATTACTATTTCTCCCATCAACAAGAACTTGTATTTTTGGACTTTGTCCTGAAAGGAGTTTTTGCTCGAAATGTGGCTCTAT
Organism: uncultured Desulfovibrionaceae bacterium; assembly: GCA_964368925.1. GTDB lineage: Bacteria > Desulfobacterota > Desulfovibrionia > Desulfovibrionales > Desulfovibrionaceae > CAYJAZ01. Next base: position 4,792 of record CAYJDN010000054.1, read on the forward strand.
ACTAATAATAAGGCGTACTTTCTTATTATCAAGCGCAGGGGCAATTTGATTTATATTTTCAAGATAGCCCTGATTGAAAAAAATGGGTGAAGCGTCAAAAGAAGAAATTAATTCACGTGATGATGAGGATTTATCCATATCCAAGACCATAAATTCAACATTATTTAAATCATAGGTGGCAACATATCCAAAAATAAGCGTTTGAACAATGACAGGCATGACTAAAATAACTCTATTCTTCTTATTTTTGAAGATATTGAGTAATTCTTTTCTAAAAAGAACAAGTATGTTGCGAAGAAATAAAGGCATAGGCATTCCTTAATCTTATTCAAGGCTTTTTTTGATTTTAATTTTTGTGAGATTGAATAATATAAATAAATATAATAATAACACTGACATATCACGGAATACTATATAATGTACATCGCCTGCTAAAAAGAGCGTTTGTAAAAGACTGATATACCAAGTTGAGGGGAAAATATGCGCAATATAATAGGCAATTGTTGGCGCACTGTTTAGGTCAAATATGAAACCAGAAAGCATGACAACAGGTAAAAAACTAATAATAAGAACTATTTGACTTGCTAAGAATTGACTTTTTAGTGTAGCAGAGATAACAAGTCCAATGCTAAGGCTGATGAGTAAATAGAGAGCAGAGCAGAGGATTATCAATATATTTGAACCTCGCATAGGAACATTGAAAAGCCAAGCCGCAGCACAAAGGCACATGCTTAGAGCGCATAAACCTAAGATGAAATAAGGTATTGTTTTTCCTAATATAATTTCTTCTGCTCGAACAGGTGTAGAAATTAGAGCTTCATAAGTGCCACGCTCCCATTCTCTTGCGATGACAAGGGCCGTGAGCAAACTTCCTACGAGCGTCATAATGAGCGCTGTAACGCCTGGGATAAGAAAATATCGACTTTCAATTTCCGTATTATACCAAATTCTGCCTTCAATTATGGCTTGTCCAATGCTTTGCCCTGAAAGGCTTGAAGCTTTCACGCTAAAGGCATTTTTCCCAATTTGCGTATAAGCCCATTGAGTGATTGCAGATTCAAGATAAAGCATCATAATTCTTGAAGTATTTGAATCTCGCCCGTTGACAATAATTTGCACATTTTCGTTGCCAGCGACTGAATCTTTTGGACTTCGGCGAATAATTGCATTTGTTTGCGCATTTCTTAGTAAATATTCAGCTTCTTGCCATGAATATACAAGTTTTGGTTCAAAATAAGGTGAAATAGCCAAATGCGTGTAGAGGTCACGAGTAAGAGGAGAGGAGTCTTCTTGCACAAGTGTTACGGGAACTAATTTTACATCTAAAGATAGCCCATAACCAAAAAGAATGAGCAAAATTATAGGAAGAATAATGCCAAGTGTCAGCGTGCTTTTATCTCTAATCATTTGTAAAGCTTCTTTTTTTATTAAGGCCTTCGCTCTTGTAGACGAAAAAGAATGTGATGGTTTTTTCATATTAATTCTCGTGCTTTATATCTTGATTTTGCTGTGAACGAGCATTTTCAACAATGGCAATAAAGGCCTCTTCCATATTAAAAGCTTTTGTGCTTCCAAGTTCTGCGCTTGCTTTCATGCGTATTTCTTGTGGGCGCCCAAGAGCGAGCATTTGCCCCCTGTCTTGTATAAGCACTCTATCGCAATATTCTGCCTCTTCCATGAAATGCGTCGTCACTACAGTTGTGACTTTCTTCTCGGAAAGCTCTGAAATTCTTTTCCAAAATTCTCGGCGGGCTATAGGGTCAGCTCCACTTGTTGCCTCATCTAAGAAAAGAATCGCTGGTTCATGCAACAATCCAACAGCCATAGCAAGCCTTTGTTTATAGCCACCAGGCAAATTTTGCGTGTTCATACTCAAATAATGGCCAAGCGAAAATTCTTCAACTACTTCCTTAATGCGCTTTTTTTTGTATTTGCTACTCAATCCGTACACGCCAGCAAAAAATTCTAAATTTTCTTTTGTGGATAATGAGCCATAGAGCGAGAATTTTTGTGCAACATAACCAATGTGCCTACGAGCTTCCACTTGCATTTTGTTTACATCTACACCCGCTACATATAAAGAGCCTTTTGTGGGAGGTAGAAGACCGCATAGCATACGAAAAGTTGTGGTTTTTCCAGCGCCATTCGGGCCAAGTAAGCCAAATACTTCGCCTTTATAAACAGAAAAACTCACATCATCTACAGCCGCAAAATCTCCAAAATAACGTGATACATGTTGTGTTTCTATAATTGGTTCATTATGCTTTGTTTTTATAGCAAATGAAGAAATTTCATGCTCAGATTCTTCAATATCTATCTGTAATTCTGGAAGATTATTGCTAGAGCTATTACTATCACTTGCGCTGCAATTCTCTATACTATCTTTATTTTCTATATTATCTTTATTTTCTGTATTATTCTTTCTATTCTCTTGCCTTGATTGTTTTATATGTTGTTGTAATAGAAGCATAAAACTATCTTCTAAATTTGATGGGATTTTTTCAATGCTGCATTGCTTTAGTATGGCATCTAGCAGTTTTTGTTCATCTTTTGGAAGAATATCATGCACATAGCGAACAGAATCGCCCTCAGGAAGAGCATCAATAATATTTGGCAAGTCAAAAAGTTGTGATTGGATTAAACGAGGTTTGATATGACTAGGTAATTTTGCTAAATAACTCATATTATATGTTTTTTGTATAATATTTTTAGGTTCGCCCTGAGCTAATGTTTTACCCTCAAATAAAAGTAAGATATTGTCGCATTTTTGCGCTTCATCTAAATAGGAAGTGCTTATGACTAGTGACATGCCAAAATCTTTAGTTTGTTTTTCGATAATTTCCCATAATTCTCGCCTTGAGAGAGGGTCAACGCCGACAGTGGGTTCATCTAATAAAAGCAATTTTGGCGAAGAAAGTAAGGTGCAAATAAGGCCTAATTTTTGCTTCATTCCACCAGAAAGATTACCTGCAAGTCTTTTAGTAAAGGGAGCCATTGCGCACATTTCTAAGAGTAGTGTATATCTTTCTTGGCGTCCTTCTTTGGGGAGTTCTTGTAGATCTGCGTAGAGGTCAAGATTTTCTTGCACGGTTAAATCTTCGTAAAGCCCAAATTTTTGCGGCATATAGGCAATATTTGATTGAATATAACTATTATTGCCTTTATATTCAATATCTTGAAAGTGCAGAGTGCCTGAGCTTGGTTCTAATAATCCTGCTATTAGGCGCAAGAAAGTTGACTTGCCTGCGCCGTCAGGGCCAACTAAAGCCGTGATCTTGCCCGCTTCAACATCTAAAGAGAGTTTGTCTAAGGCAAGCGTGTTTTTTTCTTTCGTGTTAAAGTTTTTTGATATTTCACTTGCTCTAAATAAGAGTTTCATTTTTGCTTGTTCTGCATGATTTTGCATAAGCTTGACTCTATTTATTCAAGGAATTGAAGCGTATACTTACAGGCATGCCAAGGCGTAAGCGATTTTGTGGATCTTCTACATAGATTCGCATTTCATACACAAGCGCCGTTCTAAGGTCTGGAGTTTCTACGCTTTTTGGTGTAAATTCTGAAGTTGAAGAAATAAAGCCAATAGTGCCTTCAATAGCGTCATTGGGAAAAGAATCTGAATAAATTTGCGCTTTCATGCCTTGTTTCATGTGCCCTAGGTCGCTTTCTGAAATATAGGTGCGCACCCATTTAGGATCTAAAATAGCTAAAGAAAAAACAGCTCTTTGAGGTGAAGCAATGTCGCCCACTTCTAAAAGTCGTCTATTCACCATGGAATCTGTGGGGGCTTTGAGCTTAGCCTCTTCAAGTTGTGTGTAGAGTGCTTCTAAAGCTAATTTACTTTCATTGTAGAGCGAATGAGCAAGGGCAATGTCTTCTTTTCTTGCTCCTGCTTCAATAAGTTCAAAATTTTTTGTTTGTAATTCTAATTGCGCTTTTGCAACATTGTGTTGCTGAATGGCTTGCTCATAATCGGATTTACTTACGCCATTTTTACGATAGAGTTCTTCTAATCTATGGTATTGGTTTTCAGCAAAAATTGCTTGAGCCTTAGCGGCTTGAACTAAGGCTTGAGCTTGTGCTTTTTCTTCTTCTCTTGCGCCATTTTCTAATTTTTCAAGATTTGTTCTTGCTTGTTCGGCTTTTGCTTTAAAAATGGCAATATTATCTTCTAATCTTCTTGTATCAATTATTGCAAGCGTTTGGCCTTGTGTTATACTATCGCCCTCTTGCACAAAAATTTCTTTTATGCGTCCTGAATCTAAAAAAGCTAATTCAATTTCTTTATGATCTACATTGCCGTAGAGCGTATATTCTGAAACTGGTTTCTTGATAAATGAAAAATAATAAAAGCCAGAAGCTATTGCTATAATGAGCAAAAGAATAATTATTTTTGGGCGATGTGCTTTCATAGGCTTTCCTCTATA
>CAYJDN010000055.1:0-9185 GCA_964368925.1 uncultured Desulfovibrionaceae bacterium
AAAATAAATCCGAACCCTTCCCCAATCGGGCAAAAGTTCGGATTATCTGCTTTTGTCTGAGGCTACCTATTTGCAACCCCTACTACCGCGGACAAAAAAATTGCGCCCTAGGATTACCTAGAGCGCGACTTTGCTTGGCGGCGCTTGCCGCCTGTCTGTGGAGACCTATTTGGAACCCCACTCAATTTTAAGTTCGCAAACTCGCACAAACAAAGATTTGAGAAATCTCTGAGTTTTTTCAAACAAGACCAATATTCAGGCAACAGCAAGAATTTGCGACCTTAGCCAACCCCTGTCCGAAAAAAATTTACAGTTCATAACTTTCTTTAAATATAGCTGTAGCTTGCTTAACCACATAATTAAGAGCTTCCAAGTTGAACCTTTTCAGGTCAAGCTCTTTTCTGCCAAGCCATTCACAATATTGCTCATATTGCTCGCCACTTTTCTCTTGAAAAGCAATATCTAAATCTTCAAGACCACCTACGCCGCCACAATCTTCAATAATCCCCAAACCTTCCCCGGCTAATACTCTGGGAAAATTCCGGCCATGAGTTGCCTTGTCCATATAAACATTCTCAAGTGTAAGCTTTATTTGCCAATCGTCACCAAAATCATAGTTAAAAAACATGGTTTCATTGGCTTCACTTAGAACATTTTTGAGCTTTGTTTTTTTTGCATCAAGTGTTTTGTACTTAGGTTCGAAATCATCATAAGGGGTCGGGATTTCAATATAACAAATCGGGCTGCTGTTTTCTATAACTTTAAGCGCCTTTTGATTTTCTTCGGCATTAATATGTTCTCCTGTGCAGATTTTAAAGTTTGCAGCACAAGGAACTTCAAATCTAAATAAATGCCCTCCGGCCATATTAAACATCGACATCATAATATAGCCAAATCTTGACATGGGAATGTCATTTGCAACCTCAAATTCACGCCATATTTTGAGTTTTGTATCCATCAACTCTGCTTTAAACTTATAAATTGGATTAGCCGCCACGGTAAATACCTCCCGAATTAATAATTAAGGGCAGCTATTTTTTTGACGGACAAAATTTATGTTGACTATCATACCATTTGACGATAAATTTTTCTTTGTCACGAATTCCAATTATCCGAACAATATTATTTAATCTCATTGAAAAAATGCTGTCTGTGTCGTTTTCCAATCCTAAAAAGAGTATCCTTTGTTTTGCTTCCTTTGATAAAGAATTAAACTCCAGAAAATGGTGGGCAGATTTGTTTTTAGCATCATGGGTATCTCTCTTAATTTCAGCCCAGGTACGCTTACTAAAATCTAAAATTTTTGTTAGTATTAATTTATGATTCATGTCTTGACTTAAAACATTAAAAGCAAATTCGCCACCCACATCCAGCTTTGAAAAATCCCATTGTTGTAAAGCATTATCTGATGAACAAGCATTTTGGATAGTTTTTTTATTATGGTCAGATTTTATTTTATCAGTTTTTTTGCCATGTGTTGCTTGAGTGTTTTTTGTGCGCTTAGCCATTATAAGCTACCATAATAAGCCCCTAAAGAGTCTTTGGTGATTATATTGTTGCAAAGCTCTCCTTCGGGACAACCATTGCGAGCAGTTTTCCAAGGTTCTTCATTATGAGTTTGTTCACGCAACCAATAAGCATCTTTACTGCCATAGTCGTTGATAATAATATCAATATTTTGCTTTTCTTCTTCGTCCAGACAAGATGAATTTCCCTTGGTTAAATCCGTATCGGTGATGAGAAATTTGCCTTTATGCTCATTAAAAAGTTCCCGACAAACCGGGCCATTAGCCCAAGCTTCAAAATTTTCCGGAAATAGTTCTGCACCATCCCAAGCTAATGTCCAAGCCTGAGCATAATAGCATAATTTTTGCAATTTCCAAGTGCTTAAATTATCAGTGTTTTCCAGTATATACTTAGCGACATCAAAAACATTTGCCATATTTGCTCACCTCCGAAATTGACGAATATCAATTTATATTATATGCTAATTTAATATATTATGCAATATATTATTGATATTTTAATATGATTTTTTGAGGTAAATTCTTCCATATGCATCAGTTTTTATTTGATTGTATGAATTATAGAGATGTTTTTGTTAGCTCTTTTGGTTCAGAGATAGGTACGATTCCTGCTTGTAGAGCAGATTCACTTATCATCAGCACATATGTAAGACTTTTTTATATTTAAGGCCTATACCTTGCTATATCATCATTTATTATTTCATATGCAAATCTAAGCCCTATATTAGGAAATTGGTCTTCTGCAAAATCTTCACATGAAAATGAATATTCTTCAATATTATATGCACTTTTGTTTAAGCCGAGTAAGTCTGAAATGAATTTATCAAAAGAATGTGTCGTGCCCCTAACATCAATATAGTATTTTTCATCCAGTGATTTGCAAAAAATATGAAAGTCATTTCCATTCCAAATTTTATAAACTTTATACCCAAATTTTAATTTTAGTACATATGCAAACAATTGACATACTCCACTCAAAAATATGGAGGCATCCTCAATAGGATTATCCTCATTGCTTGGCAAGCATTCTCTAGATATAGCACAAACATCCTCTTTTAGATTATCGAAATATTTATTTACTAAAATATTGCTTAATTCTGCAGTAGTATAATAATGCATCTTTATCTATCTCCCTTTGCGAAACACAAGCACACAATCTCGCCATACACTTAATGTTATTATATCATGTTTTCATATTCTTTTCAATTATGCAAATTAATATATAAATATTAACTTTAATAATTAACCTACACCCATAGGGAGCATTAATTGTAACGAGATTGCATTATGAAACAAAAACTAACAGTCCGTCAAACAAATACCATTGATACATTATATGAGTGATGATCAGCTAAAGACTATACCACACTCACCAACACTTCCATCATCATACCCCACTCAATATCACTTGCATAACTATATTTTCTTTGATAGGAATTCCACTGTTTTTGTAAATTTGTGTTAGCAATAATTTCAGGAAGGATTACTTTTTTATCAGCAAGCACATCTAAGCTTCCTCTGTTTTCACAAACCTCCTTAAGTGCTACTTCCAGCAATTCGAAATTAATTAAATCTCTGTACATAGTCAAAATGATATATATATCATAAAAATCTCTCATCCTGGTATTGGCTACCGACCTTGAAAGTACGGTTTCCAGCTTTTCAGCAAGTACCGTTTCGATATTATAGGCAAAGACATCAAGGCATCTATCTTCAAACATCAGCTTAAATCTATATTTGATCTCACGAGGGATTATTTTATCGCCTGTTGTCATATCTAGTTTGAGCATATTTTTTATTCCATCAAACTCAGTTTCAATTGTGGCTCTAAGCCCCGGATAATCTGCCTCCGACCTTATTTCCTCAATAAATTTTAGCTTCATGGTAACACCATCATCAACATCTACCGCAACAATCTCTTTTAATATATTTTCAATATTGTGATTATCAACTGCTTTTCCTTTAATTGTGGCATCCATATCCATTGTAGAGCGAATATCTATGCCGACCATTGCCGCTATTAACATGCCGCCTTTAAGGATAAAAGCTTCTCTATACTTGGAAACTGATATGCGCTCAAGCAACCTCTCTAACATATAATTTCTCAGCAGTATTTGAGCATTTATGCCCTTATCTTTTGCCATATTGCGAATAAGAGCTTTTAGCTGCGTGGATGTTCTCATAATAGCACCTCCAAATACCCCCTTAAAACATTGGCTACCTTAAACATTTCTGCATATCTCATAAGTTTTGGGATATTTTTATCTTTTCGCCGTACATATCTTTTTAAGGCATCCGTTAAAATTGCAATGTCCATTTTGCTGCGATTTCGCAAGCAATCACATAAAGCACGCTCAGCATCATACATTCTCACTGTTCTGCCAAAAGTGGTTTTCCCCTCCATTAAGCCCAATTCCAGCAGTTCTTTCTTGATTGAAAAAACATTAAGCCCCAGCTCTTTAAGCTTAGTTGTCTGGTATCCGGAATGAACTGTTGCAGTGTATTCTATGGGGTCTCGATCTGTTAAATCGTGAAAGAATAAGGCTGTTTCATGAGAAAATACGATCGGCTTGAAACGTGATTGCAAACGATACATTTCATCATCAAAAGCGTTAGGGGCTAGATATGCTCCACGCTCGACTTTTAAAAGCAAGCCTTTTTTTACAAATTCATTTAAAAATTCTCTGGGAATATTTTCAACCGATAAATCAGATGTGATAATTAAACCATCTTTTTGCAAAATTAATTCCGAAAGTTTATCAGTATAGGTCAATATATATCACCTCTTTTACTTTTGCACTTATATTATATTTTATTTAAGTGTAAAAGTCAAGGCACTTATGATTTGAGTTTTTAGTTTTTTAGTCAGCACAACAAGTCAGACAAGCATATTTCTTGATTTTTTGTTTGTATGATTAATTTTTCTCAATTTGGTTTAAGAATGAATTTCCTTTAAATAACTTGCATTCTCTTTTAAATTACTGTTTTAAATAATGATATTTTGGCATCTGAGCATAATAGCTAAATCTGGCTACCCCCATCACCTAGTCCTCTCCATCATCCGCTCAATAACCTCCGTCCCATCAACAAACACCATCTTCAAGTAATTAGCATCCATCACCCCAATGCGAGATATAGTTTGCCGCACCAGCACATCATCATATTCGCTTATATATGCCGGTGTACTGGCCAAATAATCCTGCACCAGCCTAATCTTTTCACTAATCTCACTTTGGCTTTTCTGCTTTACTTCAAGTTCATCATAGAGCTTTCTTTTTTCTTCTATCTGCCTTGCTAAAACCCTAAACCTTTCCTCAAACATTTCCGGTTGCCGGGATTTCACGCTTAGCGTTATAAGGTCGGTAAAGGCTTTTTCCATCATCGTAATTTCACTTTTTAAAGTATGCGGATTTGCGCCTAAATCATCGCTTGCTATAGCTATGGAGATATTTTTATTCACCATTGCGATTATGCTTTCGGAATTTTCATTATGGGTATTTAGCGCCCTTACAATCGCATCATGGATTCTATATTCATCAATGACATCAGAGCTGCACAGATGCCGATTTCTCTCGTAGCGACTTCGGCACATCCACACCGGCCTAGTTGTGCCGTCTTTCAACATCCAGGTTCGCCTTATCATGGACGATTTACATTCGGCGCAATATAATTTTTCGGTTAAAGCATATTTACTGCTGTATTTCGAGAGCTTTTCCGTACCATCTACTTTCACCTTTATATCATTTCTGCGTGCTATTTCGGTTTGGGTTATGCTATAGGTTTGCACTGTGATAATCCCATCATGGATTCCCCGAAGATGATATTTAGGAGCTTGACCATTATTAGGCACAGAGATATTAGACATGGGGTCTGGCTTATAGGTTTTGCCGTAAACATAGTCACCGCAGTATTTTTCATCGGCTAATATGCGCATAATAAGCGCTCGTGACCACTTTTTTGCGGTGCGAATAGGTATGCCTTTTTCGTTTAATGAAGCGGCTATTTTATCCATGCTTTCACCCGATAAATACCTAGAGTATATCTGCTCTACGATCAAAGCTTCTTCGGGTACGATTTGCGGATTGCCGTCTAAGCCTTTTATATATCCATACCAGGTTCTATATTGATATGATACATTACCCTGCCGCACTTGCTCATCTTTACCAAATTTAACGCTGCGGCTCTGCTTAATAATTTCTTCTTGGGCAAATAAGGCCATTATTGTCAATCGCATTTCGGCATCCGGCTCGAAGGTTCTGAAGCCATCTTGGTCGAATACCACCTCAATTCCCAGCTGCTTTAATGCCCTAACATATTTGATGCTGTCGAGGAGATTTCTTGAAAATCTGCTTACGGTTTTGGTCAGTATCAGATCAATTTTCCCTCGCTTACATTCTTCAATCATCTGCTGAAAGCCTAATCTTTTCTTGACCGAGCGGCCGCTGATACCTTCATCTTCAAAATATCCGGCGAATTCCCATTGCGGATTGGAGTAGATCATATCTATAAAATAGCTCTTTTGAGCTTGAATACTGCTCATTTGTTCTTCGCTGTCGGTCGAAACTCGTCCATAGGCACAAACTCTGACTTTGCGATATTCTTTTTCTACAGAGTTTATAGATTTTGTGGCTTTAATTATAGTTACCGTTGGTTTGCTTGCTCTTTTGACCGCAGGTGTGTACATATTAGTCACCTTTCTCCCTAATTTCCTTTCCTGTTTTAAGAATTACTACAAGCTGTTTGTTTTTTGTGATTTGGATAGCCTTAGCTATTTTAGCTAAAACCATGATAGGACTATCCAGGTTTTCATCTAGGTAATTTCGTATCTCATTTTCTATAGAGGCCATAGCCCCACTGTCGGTTCGGTGATATTCGGCTAATGCGTGGGCAAATATAATGCTTTTTATTTTATCATCATCAAGTACAGGATTATTTAGCTCAGCTTTAAAAGCATTTTGCAGATATTCTATTTCACTGTCGGCAGTGGCTTTTTTATTTTCGGGGCATAGGGTTTCTTCATTTTTTATTTGCGCAATAATTTTTTCAGCAGCGACTGTTAATTTTCTGAGCGTAATGCTGGTCTTGCACTGATCGTTTTTACAGATGAAGGCATCTCTTTTATGAGTTAGGTATCTTTTTAATGCACTGCCACATTCAGCACAGTCTATTTTGCCTTGTAGCAGGAGCAGCTCGGCTGGGGTTTCCCTCTTGCCCATATTTTTGGCACTGATGAGGTTTTGCACTTCTATAAAGTCATCTTCAGCTATAAGTGGCGGCATATCCGCATTGCCGATATAGTTTTTATTTTCGAGCATTCGCTTTACTCGATTCTTGTTCCAGTCGAATTTATCGGCCAGATATGTCACTTTGCGTGCGGTTAAATCTTCAGCTATTTTAAAAAATGAACTTCCTTGTCTGTATGCCGCAAATGCCTGCTTAACTTCTATTGCTTCATATTCGTTAATAATTATTTCGCCCAGCTCAACCTTATAGCCAAAGGCTACAACTCTAATTTTACTGCTCATCTATTGCTCCGTTCCACCTTAGCGGTAATTTTTAATCCATTAATCAGCGTGAATACTATCTGTTCAGCAGATTCGGCGGTGATTTTATTAACCACGCTTTTAAAACTAAGTATATCGAAAGTTTGACTTATTTCATCTATATCATCTTCTATATGCGATAATAGCATCTTGGTTTGAATCAGTGTGTCATCATTTTCTGCGCTGATTTGCACTTGCTCTCTGGCTTTTTTTAGCTTGGTAAGTTTATTTTTCAATTCATTTTGCCCGGATATGCAAAAAGCAGAGTCGATTATGCCTTTGGATCTAAGTCCGTTCAGCACATGGCTCTGCTCATGTATTTCTCGTATTTGATTTGATATTTCGATAAGTTGATCATTGCTTTGATATTTCACTGTCCTAAGCTCGGTTAGCATCTCAAGCATAGGCAACAGTATTTTATCTTTTCCGCGCTTAAGCCTATTCAGCATTTCCATAAAGGCTCTTTCAATTTCTGTTTCCGGTATTTGGGTTATCCGGCAATCCGTATCGCCCTTATCCCGACCATGACAACTCCAATATGCTGTTTTGCCAACAATTTTTCTTCTTAGCACTCGGCTGCACTCGCCACATCTAAGCACTTTATTGAAGTGATGAAGGGTAGTGTGTTCGAGTTCATTGGGTCTTTTTTTATCAATCATAGCTTGTACCATGTCGAAAACCGCTTGGTCTATGATTGGCTCATGCGTGCCGCTGATATAGTACATATCCTTTTCACCTTTATTAATTTTCTTGACTATCGGGAAAGTGTCGGTACTATATTTCTTTTGCAGCTTAGTATCTCCTATTGCCCTCTCATTGGTGAGAATTTGCCTTATCGCCGAGCGATGCCATATATCCCTGCCGGAGGGGCTGCTAATATTTTCTGCGGTGAGATTACGAGCAATTATTGTCATGCCAAGACCATTTAGGTAGTCGGTGAATATTCGTCTTACTATTTTTGCTTCAGCTTCGCTTGCTACAAGCTCTTTATTGACGATGATATATCCATACGGCTTCTTAGCCGGGGTATAGATGCCTTGTTTGGCTCGGATTTGAAAACCTTTGCGAGTATTGGCAGATATTGTTTTTGAGCCTTGTTCGGCAACCATGCCTTGCAAGCTCAAGATAAATTCTGATGACATGGATTTTGTATCGATTCTATCGTCTTCAAAATATACCGATACTCCAAGTGCGGTTAATTCTCTTATTGTTGCTAATGTTACCACATTGTCACGAGAAAACCTGCTTACGCTTTTGGTTATAATTCGATCTATCTTGCCAAGTCTGCAATCGGTGAGCATTCTGGCAAAATCTTCACGCTTGGTTAATGATGTTCCGGTTATGGATTCATCGGTATAGATGTCCACCAAATCCCATTTATCTTCATTTTCATTAAACAAGCGTACATAATGACTGATTTGCCCTGCGTATGAGTGTAGTTGATCCTCGGATGAGGAGCTTACACGCACATAGGCGGCATATCTAATCTTTTTATCTATTTCTGCGATTGGTTCTATTAAGGTTATATGGTCAGCAGTTGGTTTTAGTGGCGTTTTGTTCATTTATTGACCTCCTTTCGCATTTGTTAAGCAATACAATACCACAGTATTTGGCTTAAAGCTAGCTTTTAATTTATAAAAGCACAGGATTAATAATGCCTAAATCTTTAGCGATACCGGTTAGGGCAATATTACAAGTTGGCATATCCATTAAGCCCATTTCTAATATGTTTTTGAACTTGAAATAATAGCTTCTATAAGCGATTAAGCTTGGAATATTAGTCATATTTATTTATCCTTTGTTAATATAATTGGGGCATTATCAAAACCAGAGTTGATTAATCTCTGTCATGGGAATTTCACCCTTCCGAGGTTCTCTCCGAGCTGCCCCCATTGCTTGCGTGCTCCATCCGGCAAATAATCATAGCATATTGGCGGCCAGATTTCCGCCTGAGCACGTTGTCCTCCTTTGGCATAGCTCCACTATGCCGCAGTCGTCCGCCGCACTCAGGCGAAAATCCACCTCGCCACTCCACTACGATTATTTACCGAATAGAGCACTGTCTGTGGCTGGGCAGAAGTATCATTATCAGCATAAGAGGTCGTGGCAGTCATCT
>CAYJDN010000056.1:0-9102 GCA_964368925.1 uncultured Desulfovibrionaceae bacterium
CTTGCGTGCCTGCTTCAACTTTTTGAATGTTTCGTATGCTGTATTCTGAAAATTCAGAAACTTTTTGCTGTGTTACCTTGTTAATAACACGAAATTCACGAAATAGAATACTAAAAAGGCTTTTAGGTTTGTAAGATCATTTGACTTTGCTGAACTTATAAGAGAGTCAAGCGCACTATTGTCAAAATCAGGAGTAAAGCCTTCAGGAAGCAAATTCTCAGCAAGAGCAAACTCTTTGAAGAAAGTTGAAATATCACTTTCTAATACCGAAACAAGCCGAATTGCAACACTAATACTTGGAAGAGCGAGGCCTTTCTCTATCTTATGCAGATGTGAGGGGAAGGTTTCTTCATGCTTAATCGCCCTGCGGAAATGCCTTTTGACTTTCTTAAATCTCTCAAAGCAAGTCCAAAAGGGCAAATCTCTTGCTGTGTGCTGTTTGGTATAATACTCATAATATAAATATGAATGAGAAATAAAATTAATACTAGACGTTTATTATTAAGCGTAAAAATAAGACTGATAATCATATCCTTAAATTTTATTGCTTATTAACAATAGAGCTGAAGTGATTATGCGAATTTTAGTATTGCAACCAATTTTAACGAGCATATCTCTATATGGAAGCCACATATTCACGTTATCAAATGAGCGACCAGCAAAGGCAATTGATGAATGCTTGGGATAGAATGTATCCGCTGAGTGAGTTGGAGATTGAGAGGAATAGAAGAATTAGAGAGATGCAAGGGGATGAGTAAAAAAAGTAAAAATCTATATTCAAAGCTCACTCAGTGTAAGTTAACTTTATTAGCTATGAATCATAAAAAACAAGATGTTTGCAAGGAGAAAGCAAACATCTTGTTTTTTTTATGCTTTTTTGCTTTTTAGTGTATTAGTAAATTGTGAATAAATAAATAACTCGGAAGGCCTTTGTTATTTTATTTTATACTGTTTATTTCAGATATGATAGCAGGTTTTTGTTTTAACCCTTCAAGGCGTGAAGTTTCAACACCATCTTTCATAAAAAGCATAGTTGGAAAACCTTTTACTTCAAAGCGATCTTTTAAGTCTTGGTTCGCGTCAAAATCAACTGTATAGATTGGAAAATCAGGCTCATTTTTTTCAATGTCTTTCAAAACGAAGGATAACATTTTGCAAGGGCCGCAAGTTTTAGAATAAAATTCTAATAATAAAGCACCTTTTTTGTCAAGAGCATCAAATTCTACTGTATTAATCTCTTTAATCATTTTTTATCCTTTTTATTTTAATGACTCTACATACTTTGAAGCATTGTTTGCCGCAATTGCACCATCTGAACAAGCAGTAATTACTTGACGTAATTGCTTCACAGTGATGTCGCCAGCTGCAAAGATTCCTTCAATTTTTGTTTGCATAGACTTATCAGTTTCAATACAGCCAAATTTATCAAGTATACCTAAATCAGCACAAAAAGAAGAAACAGGTTCAAGCCCAATATATTCAAAAACACCATCACACTTTACAAAGCGTTCAGTTGCATCTTCTTGTGTTGATTTGAATTTAATACCTTCAAGTGATGAAACACCTGTAAACTCAAGCACATCTTGGAATGGATAAACATCAACATTTTCCATAGCACGTAATTTATCACAAGCTTTTGGATCAGCTGTAAGGTCAAACATTGTTACAACAGTAAGCTTATTTACAATGCCTGCTAAGTAAATCGATTCCTCCACAGCAGAGTTACCGCCACCAATAACAACAACATCTTTGCCTCTATATTGTGCACCGTCACATATAGCACACCAGCTGATGCCATTACCAGTAAACAGCTCTTCACCTTCTACATTCAATTTACGTGGGCGTGTTCCAGATGAAATAATAACAGAATGTGTTTCATAAACGCAATTATCTTCTTCACAAATAATTTCTTTAATTTTGCCATTATCTTTAATATTAAGAACTGTTTTGTAATCAAACTCGATCCCAAGTTCTTGAGTATGCTCGAACATTTTAATAGCTAGTTCAGCACCACTCAGTTGCCCAAGCCCTGGATAGTTCTCAATTTCATTAGTATTGATAATCTGACCACCAGGAGCAAGTTTATCAAGTAACAAAACCTTCATATTTGCTCTAATAGCATAAATTGCTGCTGTCATTCCAGCTGGCCCAGCTCCAATAATGATTACATCATATATTGTAGACATATTATTCTCTCTTGCTTAGATAGTTATTTGTTGACCTGTAACATATTTTTTGTCATCAATAATCAAGCTTATATTATAAGTACCAGGGATACCCTCAACACTTATAGGAAACTCGATAGCACGCTCGTCAGAATCAAGGAAAGTTCCTACACACATTGCAAGGAATGGACGTTTTGTTGTTGGAACAAAGTAAGCATGTGTCTTTTCACCTTCAAGAAGGAACATCACAAGTTGGCCTTTTTCAAAGCTTGCGCTAAGAACAAGTCTGTCTTCTTCTTGTGCTATACGAACTTTGTATTGATCTGGTAGTTCATTTGATGTTTCAAGTTCAGGAATTGTATCAAACTCTTCTGTAATTCCTAATGTACCGAGTAATTCACCTTTACCAAGCGAAAGCACGTCTTCTTTGCAGTAAAGATTGAGCTTTTCAGCACGGTAAAAGTTTGCAGGCAAGTGCATTTCATACATGATAACATCGTCTTTAATTTCAACAGTTACAGAATTTAGTTCAACAAATTTAGCTTCTTCACCTACGAAGCGTGCAGGAGGAGTATCAAGTGTTTCACCTTTATATTTTGCTGTGCCACCAGAGTGAACCATATAGTGGCCTTCGCCATAATATTCAACGTTGCAAATATAGGTTGAGTAGAAATCTTCGCCACGCTCTTTACCAAATTGCCAAATTTGCTCGATTTCCATTTTTTCAGTGTCTATTCTATAACGAACACCACGAGAGAAGTTGTCTTTTGCTGGAACATATTTTTCTTTCACTTTTGCACGCCAGTGACCGTTGTCAAAGCACATAATGTCGCCATCAGGAAGAACTACTGCGGCATGTTGTTCGTACTGCCAGTCAAAGTTTGCAACATCGCCGATTGGTTTGAAGAAATATTTTTGTAAATCTTCAGGCCAGCCTTCTGGGTCGCCTATAATCCAGTTCAATGTACATGTATCATAATCTATATTGATAACCGCATCTTGGTGACGTCCTGAAAGAGTGAGCGAATTTGTTTTCTTGTCATACCACACAGAGTTGTTGTGGAACCAGTCATGCGCATCTTGAGAGCCTGAACCACCAACATTTTGAGGAAGAACTGTTTGATAATCCCATTCTTTAATGATTGCGCCTGTTTTTCTGTCGATAAGCACGCAAACATCTTCTACAGTGCCACGAGCTGGTTTTTGTGTAAGAACAAGAAGATTTCCGTCTTCCATTTCAAATTGATCGTGATGATACCCGCCAGGTAGTCTGTATTCTTTATAGATTTTACCGATCATACCCATTTCAAAAAGTCCGCTTGTATGGTATGGAGGAAGCACTAATCTTTGAGTTCCTACTAAGATACGTCCATTCTTTACACGTTTCAAATCGAAAGAAGTGTTTAATGTGCAATACCAACGCGCATCGCCATTATAGTCGTAAGCCGCGAGATATGCTGGTGTTGTTGGGGATACAAAAACAACATTTTGCCCCATATATTCAGCACTTGTTTCGATTTTTGTTGGCTTAATAAGTTTTTCAGGTGTTGCTTCTGTTGTGAGATGAAGGCTTTTTGAAGAGCCATCACTCAAAGTCAAAACTACTTCTGTAGTTGCGCCGGAATAGAGCCCTAACACAGGAATTGCGTGTTCAGTATTTGCAGGGAAATCAAAGGTGAAGTCTGCTTCTTTTGTTTTACCTTTTACAAGGATTTTCACGCTTTGTGTTTTTTCAGTTTTGAAACAAACCAATGCCGTAAGAGGCGCATACAGATAAGGGTTTACTTTCACATAAGGATTATCAAAAGTATAATTTCCTTTTTCCCATTCTGCACGCATTGCGTTTTCTGCTAAAAATTGACTTGTGATAACGTGATCAAATTGTTGAAATACATAAGACATAATTTACTCCTATATTAAGGTTTATTGTTTATAATGTTAATTTTTTTACGCACTAGGGTGTTTTTTAAGCAAATATAATATTCATTACAGGAATACCCACAACAATATATGTTACCAAGGTAAGACCTAAAATAAGTACTCCATATCTTGCCACTATGCTTGAGTGTAACCATTCAGTATTAGCATACAATACAGCGGCATACGGTGAAGCACCAGGTGTAAGAATTGCAATGTGCATTGCAAAAGTAACAAGTGTAGCAACAGCGGCATAGTTCATTCCTGTTGCCGTTGCAAACACGCCAATGATAGGCATAAGAACTGCACCCATCACGCCATTATTCGCAAATTGAGTGATAAGAGTTGCACCTATAAGAACAAGAACAGTTGTTGCAAATGCTGAATATCCGTCAAGCATTGGAGCGAAAACTTGTTCCAAGAAAGGTGTTAATCCTGTTGCCGGACTTGTGAGAGTTCCTGTAATACCAACTGCCATAGCAATAAGAATGTAAATATCCCATACTATGTATTTTCCGGCAATTTCTTTGAAGTTTAATAGTGGCTTACCTTCATATTTATATAAAGTAAGAGCAACAACAAATAGTATAGAAACACCCCATGGACCTACTTTATTAAGATACGCAACTCCGGGTAGTGAAGCAGGTAAAACACTCGGTAAAAGAACCATTAACAGGAAGCCAAAGAGAGATGCAAAAAGAATTCTCTGACGTTTGTCCATTGGAGGGAGTTTATTCTCTAAAAAGCGGTCGATGTTAATATTCGCAATTTTTGACATATCAGGCTTAATGATAAATTTCCCAATCAATACATAAAGTGCTATTGAAGCTGAACTCAAAATCACCCCAAAAACCATATATTTTAGATAGTCGATAGGTATACCTGAAACTTTTTCATAGGCTGATAAAATAAGTAGCGGTGAACCAGAAAAAGGCTTAATGCCTTGTCCTGAAATGGCAGCAAATAGTGTTCCTATTACCATAAAATTGGTATATGATTCGCCTTTTTTATAGCCAACATCATTGAAAATACCATAGAGAACTGACCACATGAATAATAAAGCAGGTAGCACATTCGCAGAGAGCGATGATAAAGCAAAAGTTGCATATAAGAAAATAAATGAAAAGACTGTTGGCTTACCGTTAATCATTTTACGTGTCAAAAACCATTGACTTATATAGTTTGGAACATTGAAGTGTTGTATAACACCAAGCAATATCATAGCAAAAAAGATAAGAACAGAAATTGTTGAGCCAAAAGAGCCTGCTAGCACTTTAGGCATTGCAACGCCTTCCATAAGTCCTAGGGCAACTAAACCAAGCAAGCTTGGCCAAATCAAGCTTACAAATGACCATAAATATACGCAACCTATAAAAATACCAATAACTTGCATACCAAATGCTGTTAATGGTTCAATCGGTGCTATAAAACCAAAGCCAAAGATAAATAATATACCTATCAGTGAATGAATATAATAAGCCATAAACAAAAACTACCTTCAAAGTATTTTTTTTCACATGTGTTATTTTAAAATGAATATGGAAGAATTGTGAAAAAGTAAAGACAATTTAATTTACTCTCTAGTTAAGTAAAAATTAACCTTATATTTCTCTGAAAACTCGTAGAGAAATAAAGACTTTTATATAAGTGCGTTCTATAAGAGTTAAATTGAGAATTTATTTTCTTGTAAAAAAGCAAAAAGTGTTGTATTATAAATTAATAAATTTTCTTCTTAGGTGTGTTTTGAATAATTTAAATTTTAATCAATTTTATGTTTTTTATCTTTGTGTGAAACATGGCTCATTCAAAAAAGCCGCACAGAGATTAAATGTTACTTTGCCAGCTGTCAGTATGCAAATACGCAAGCTTGAAGAACATCTTGAATTTGATCTTTTTATACGTAAAACTAATAACTTAGAACTCACCTCAAAAGCATTGGAGCTTTTACCAATAGTCAATGCTATATATGATAATGTAAATTTATTAAGTGAAAAAATTCATGATGTTTCAAAAAAAGAAAAAACAAAACTTGTAATAGGGCTTCATTCACTCCCTGCACAATACCTAGTCCCCTTTTTGATTCCCTATTATACTAAGTTTTTTCCTGAAAAAGAAATCGACTTTATTTTAGGTGAGCATGATGAAGTGTTAGAAAAATTAAAAAAACAAGAAATAGATATAGCTCTACTCGCAGATAAACACCAATTAGAAGATGTTTATCAACAAGCTTTTATTAAATCAGAAGTTATATACGCAGTTTGTCCACAACATCCTTTAGTTCAAAATCAGCCAGTTTCGTTAAAAAAAATTGAAGAGACACCTACTATCTTTCCTTCTAAAGGGGCAAGTTTCAGAAATTATATATTAAATTATTATAATGAACATAAACTTTCTTTTGATAATGTGAACCTGAAACTCGGAACCATGGTTGCAAGAAAGTTACTCCCTAAAACTGACTATGCTTCTTTTTTTACAGATTTCTTTATTGCAAATGAGCTTAAATATAAGATTTTAATTCCGCTTATACTTGAAAACCCTATTCCGCCAATTCCATTTTATTTTGCATGTATGGAAAACTCGTTACAAGTAACTTCTGTACAAGAGTTTTTTCAATGTTTTGAAGACGTTCAAGCATTTAATACTTATAAAAATCAAGAAATTAACATCATATAAAAAGTACTACTATGTGTATTACTAAAATTTCAAGCTAAGAAAATACATAAATAGCATATAATAAAGGCAGACCTCACTGAGAATCTGCCTTTATTGTTTTATAGCTTACTCTATTCTTCTATTGTTTTTTTCAAAAATCCTAACATGAATGCACTTACTAAAGTTCCTATTACAAGAGCCAGTAAATACATTAAACCTTGCTCTACTACAGGGAATACGAAAATTCCACCGTGCGGAGCCATAAGTTTTGCACCAAAAAACATAGAAAGAGCACCTGCTACACCTGAACCAAGCATACAAGACGGAAGAACACGAATTGGGTCGGCGGCGGCATAAGGAATTGCACCTTCTGTAATAAAAGCTAATCCCATAATAAAGCTCATTGGTGCTGAATCACGTTCTGCTTTTGTATATTTATTTTTATTTATCCACGTTGAAAGAGCTATAGCACAAGGCGGTGTCATACCACCAATCATAACAGCTGCCATAATATCGTAGTTACCCGAAATAATTGATGCTGTCCCAAAAACATAGGCTGCCTTATTAAATGGTCCACCCATATCAATGGCCATCATAGCCGCAACAACAAAGCCTAAAACAAGCTTACTTGTGCTACCCATGCTTGCCAAAGCTGAGTTTAGACCTGTGTTAATTGTTCCCATTACAGGTTCAACTATGTAAATCATACCTATACCGATAAAAAGAATACCAAATAAAGGATAGATAAGAACAGGTGCAATTTTTTCTAATGTTTCAGGTAACGAGCTTGAACCCTTCATAAGTGCACGGATAATATATCCTGCCAAGAAACCTGCTACCAAAGCCCCTAAGAATCCACTTTTACAGCTTGCGGCTATCATACCGCCAACAAAACCAGGTGCAAGCGCCGGTCTGTCACCTATAGATTGCGCAATAAAACCTGCCAACACAGGAAGCATAAAGCCAAAAGCTGTTCCTCCTATTGTTTTAAATAAAGCCGCAAGAGGAGTTATACTACCGAAATTACCTCTTTCTGCCTCTGAAAGTGATGCTAAATCAACACTTAATCCATCAATAAGGAAAGCTAAAGCAATAAGTAAACCGCCGCCGACAACAAATGGAAGCATATGAGAAACACCATTCATTAATTGCATATAAATTTGACGGCCTACACTCATATTGCTTACAGTTTCAGTTTTTACTTGATTTGTTGCTTTATAAAGTGGTGCATCTTGATTTTTTGCACGTAAAACAAGTTCCTCAGCTTTGTGTATGCCGTCTGAAACTTGACATTCAATAACATGTTTTCCATCAAATCTATCCATAGGTACTTTTGAATCTGCGGCAATGATTATTGCTCTTGCCTCGGCAATTTCTTGAGTTGTCACCTCATTTTTAGTACCACTTGAGCCTCTTGTTTCTACCTTAATTGTGCAATTATGCTTTTCCGCTGCTTTAGATAAACTTTCTGCCGCCATATAAGTATGAGCAATTCCTGTAGGGCAAGAAGTAACAGCAAGAAGTTTTGTTTTTTCACTGCTTTCATTATTTGTTGTAGGTTGAACTTCTGAACTTTCTTCTTCAATATCTCTTGAGTCAAGTATAGATAAAAACTCCTCACTACTTTTTGCATTGATAAGAATTTCAATAAGTTCTTCATCAACTAAAAAACCTGAAAGTTTAGCAAGTACATCAAGATGTACATTATCTTTTGTATTTGGCGCGGCTATCATAAACAGGAGTTTTACCGGTTCGCCGTCAAGCGAGTCATAGTCAACACCATTTGGAATTGTCATGGCGACAAGACCTGCAGATGTTACAAAATCCCCTTTACCATGCGGAATAGCAACTGCCATTCCAACACCTGTTGTACCTTCTTCTTCCCTTGCCATTATAGCTTTTTTATATGCTTGCACATCAGAAATATTACCTTTTTTATGCATAATATCAATTGCTTGATCTATGATATCTTCCTTTGATTGCGCACTTGCACCGACCAAAACACCATTTTTGCCTAATAAATCAATAATTTTCATTGATTACCTCCAAACTATATTGTTTTAAATATTTTTTTAATAATATACAGAAGTTAGAGAAAAACTCTAAAGATGTAAGAGAGGGATATATAATTTAAATAATAAAATAAAAGCAATAGTGACTTTAGCGTAAAACATGCGGAACAAAGCAGAAGTTAGAACGATAAAAAAGTACACAGAGTTTAAACAAAAAGTTGAACATCACAAAGCCTCCTAAAAAAAATTAGAAATTTTGTGTTGTTCGTTAATCATCCATAGTGAATGTGTCGTTTCCAATTAGACCAAAATATAAAAACAAGATAAAAGTAAATCTAGTTTTTGTCAAGAGCAAA
>CAYJDN010000057.1:0-8990 GCA_964368925.1 uncultured Desulfovibrionaceae bacterium
AGCAGATGAACGAGAAACACGTGGATTCATTTCAATAACAATCATATCACCATTTACAGGATTGATACCAAATTGTACGTTTGATCCACCAGTTTCAACACCAATTTCACGCATGATTGCAATAGAAGCATCACGCATTTTTTGATATTCTCTATCTGTAAGCGTTTGAGCTGGCGCAACTGTTATAGAGTCGCCAGTATGCACGCCCATAGCGTCTACGTTTTCAATGGAACACACGATAACACAGTTATCTTTAGTGTCACGCATAACTTCCATTTCAAATTCTTTCCAACCAATAACTGATTGTTCTACCAAAACTTCGCTTGTCATCGAAGCCGCTAAACCATCAGCACAGATTTTTTCCAAATCTTCTTGGTTATAAGCAATACCGCCACCAGCGCCGCCCAAAGTAAAAGCAGGACGCACAATAAGTGGGAAAGTTGCTTCTTTAGCTATAGCACGCATTTCGTCCATATTTCTTACAATATGCGATTCTGGTACTTTTAGCCCGATATTTGCCATAGCTTCACGGAAAAGTTCACGAGATTCAGCTTTTTCAATAACATGAGCGTTTGCGCCAATAAGCTCAATTCCAAGCTCTTCTAGCACACCACTCTTAGCTAAAGAAAGAGCTGTGTTTAGTCCTGTTTGCCCACCAAGTGTTGGTAAAACAGCACATGGACGCTCTTTGCGCAAAATGGCCGCCACCGTTTCTGGCTCAATAGGTTCAATATAGGTTCTGTCCGCTAGGGACGGATCCGTCATAATAGTTGCAGGGTTTGAGTTTACTAAAATAACCTCATAGCCCTCTTCTCTCAAAGCCTTAATACCTTGCGTACCTGAGTAATCAAACTCACACGCTTGCCCAATAACTATCGGCCCAGAGCCAATAACCATAATCTTTTTTAGATCCGTGCGTTTAGGCATTTTCCTCTCACTTGGTAATAGATTAACTTGTATAAAAAAAATTTATCACTTATAAGCTTTTTTCTTTTTTTGTGCAAGGTCTTTTTTTATCAAAGTTGTGTAATGTATTGTTTTTTCAAGATATATTTAATTCATAAACAAATACAAGCAATTCCAAATATATATTAAATATATTTGATAATACTTACTATTTTATTTTGAGCTATGCTTTAAAGCTCTCTACAGCGTTTAAATAAGCCTGATAATCGTCTTCAGAATGAGCGAAACTTAACATCGCAACTTCAAAAGCTGATGGTGCAATATAGATATTGTTTTCACGCATATGCTTATAAAACTTTGTATACATATTCGCATCAGCTGTGCTCACACTCGCAAAGTCACTAATTTCATTTTCTGTGAAATAAACAGTCAGCATAGAAGCAATCTGCTTCACTTGTACTGGAAGATTCTTCGCTTTCAATCTATCTTCAATGTCTTTTGCAAATTGAGCAACTCTTTGCTCTAATGCCTTATAATCTGAATTTTTTAGCACGTTTAAAGTAGCGATACCAGCTGCCATAGCAAGAGGATTACCCGACAATGTGCCCGCTTGATAGACATTACCACTTGGTGCAACATGTTGCATATATTCACGTTTTCCGCCATAAGCGCCTACTGGAAGTCCGCCACCTATAATCTTACCAAAAGTAGTTAAATCAGGATTGATACCATAATATTCTTGTGCACCACCATAACCCATTCTAAAACCAGTGATAACTTCATCAAAAATAAGCAAAGTGCCCTCTTTTGTTGTAATATCACGTAATTCTTGTAAATAATTTTCTTTTGGTAAAACAAGACCCATATTCGCTGCAACAGGTTCAATTATAACTGCCGCAATTTGTTCAGGAAATTCAGCAAATGCCTTTTTCATGGCTTCAATGTCATTATAAGGAACAACTATAGTATCAGCTACTGTAGCCGCCGTAACACCAGGAGTGCCAGGAATTGCAAGCGTCGCCACGCCAGAACCAGCAGAAGCAAGGAAAGGATCTCCATGTCCGTGGTAACAACCTATACATTTAATAACCTTAGCTCTATTCGTTATGCCACGAGCAAGCCTTAAAGCAGACATCGTCGCTTCTGTACCAGAATTTACCATGCGTACCATCTCAAGCGACGGCATAGCATCAATAACCTCTTGCGCAAGAATAACTTCATTTTCACAAGGTGCACCATAGCTCGTGCCAAAACCAATAGATTGCTTCAAAGCAACCGAAACCTTATGATGATCATGACCTAAAATCATAGGCCCCCACGAAAGAACAAAATCAATAAGTTGTTGACCCTCAACAGTCGTTAACTTGGTGCCTTTGGCTTTTGCAATAAATAATGGTATAGAATCTACACTTTTACACGCACGCACAGGACTGTTAACTCCACCAGGGATAAGCTTTTGCGCTTGCTCAAATAAAGCGGCTGATGTTTTCATATTAAACCTCTAGATATAGTTTATCCCCAAAAATAAACCTATTTAGCAAAGAAGTCAATCAAGTGAAATTTAGCTTTATCTCATAGAAAACTTTTTAAATTTGGGAGAGTTTTTTAAATTTTAGGGAAGAGAATATTGTGTTTATTATATTAAGTGTGCGTTCAGCACAAAGGACTTTAGCGAACAAGCATTTTTGACACAAAATGCGCAGTGAGGATTTTGCGTGCGAATGCACCAAAATCTTTACTATTAAACGTAAGAATCCATGCCTTTATAAACTACACACTCCCACAAGACTTTAAAGAGAAGAACAAGTGCGCTTACCTAAACAGTCAACATCAATTAAATCACCTAAAAGCGTGAACAGAGAGCAAAGTAACGAAATTATATACACATAATAAAAATTTGCGAATTGAAAATCTTGTGCTTGCACAAAAGATTTTCAATTCGCAAATTTTTCATATGGGTTTCCAAAGGGGCTGCAGCTCCTTTGGCCGTCGGAGACAAAAAAATAGAAATTATAACTACATAGCACTTGATTTTGTATTTAATCTATTGCCTTTATTTACTATGTTCTCTTAAGCTCAAGAGCTTTCTTCAACATCTCATCAGCGGTAACAATAGTTTTTGAATTTGATTGCATACCACGTTGTAAGACTATAAGTCTTGTCATTTCAACTGCCATATCGACGTTTGAAGCTTCGATGTATGAACCCATAACCGAGCCGTAATTTTCGGTTGTAGCAACACCATGTTCAAGTTCGCCGCTTGCAGCGGTTGGGGAATAATAGTTATTTCCCTCACGTCTAAGGCCGTCTTCGCTTGTTACTCTAAAGATTGGAATTTGAAAAAGTTCATGTTCTTGACTATTAGAAAAATTCGCATACAAAATGCCATCTTCTGTAAAACCGATACCGCTAAGCTTACCTTCGCCATAACCATCTTGTGAATATTCAACTAAACTTGATGCGCCATCATAGGCTTTCGTTGCTGAGGCTATAAGTTCTGGAGGCAATCCAAGGCTAGGTAATAGCTTGTTATCATTTGCTATATCAGCGGCAGTTACATCTGCATTTGTCCAACCATTAGTCGCAGTTCCGCCGAGGTTTATGCTTACGCTTTGTGTGCCAATACCAGCTAAATTTAGATTTATAACAGGAGTTCCATTTTCATCAAGTTCAGAGGGAGTCCAATTTGACAAATCAGACAAATCGCTGCCCTCTTCAGCAGTAAAAGCTGACATATCAATCAGTTGTCCGCTTGATGAAAAGGTAAGAGTACCGCTCATGAGCAAGCCAGCTTTTTCTGTAGGCAAGCCGTCGGCATCTAACATTCCAGCACGTCCATCAAGACTAGGATCGCTAGTTATGATATATTCCATTGTCTTTTGCCCATTGATTTCGCTTGCCATGTCAAAATGCACAGTAAGTTCTTGCTTATTGCCCTCAGCGTCGTACACTGTGAGGGGTTGCGAATAAGGCACGCCTATAAGTGGATCTTCTAAAGTTGCGTCATAATTGTTTAAAAGTGAGAAATAAGGATCTATTTCTTGCTGAACTTCTTTTGTAGCATTAGGATCAGATTGCGTTGGCGCAGCAATAGTTACAGTTTGATAATTAGCTATAGCATTGCTTTCAAAGCCAAGATTTAGGCTTGCGCTTATGCTGGTAGTTGTACGAGCATGAGAAATAAATTGATCATCTGTGATATCTAATTGTATAGGTGCGAGTTCGCCGCTGTATTCGCCAGTTTCGATATTGAGTGGATAGCCCATAAGTTTTGAGCCATTACCATCTTCTAAAAAGCCCTCTTTATCAAAGGTAAAATTTCCTGCTCTTGTGAGGTATAAGTCGCCATTATCGGCTTGCACTTGAAAATATCCATCACCACCAATAGCTAAATCGGTGTAATTTGTTGTCGATTCATAAGGCCCTTCTTCAAAAAGAGTACGAGCGCTAAAGTGCATTGAGCCATGCCCTAATTGGTTTGACACGACCTGACTTGAAGTACCAAGATTTAAATCTTCGTAGAGCATGTCTTGAAAAATGAAATTTTGTTGCTTAAACGCTATTGTATTCACATTTGCAAGGTTATTACCAACAACATTAAGACCCGAATTATGCGTCTTAACTCCACTTGCTCCAGTATATAGTGCGCTCATCATAAGCAGACTCCTTAGGGAAAATACTTCCTATTCATGCTTATGAAGCAATATCTGTGCCAAGGGAAAATTTTACTCTAATTTACCTTGCTTAAAAACATATTCTAAAGCGTAATCATGGCCAGTTGAAGAAATATCTATACCCTGCTCCTCAAAATATTCTTCAATTTTTTTGGCTGGAAAATTATATCTGTTATATCTTGAAGCCGAAGCGGCCACAGCAATTGGATCAACTTTATTATAAAATTCAACATTGTAGCTATTTTCAGAACCATGATGCGGCAAAATAAGCACATCTGCACTTATATCTACATTGCGCTGAACTAAACGAGAAATAGCGCTTCCCTCACTATCGCCACAAATAAGTGCAAGGCCTTTATTTTTATAAACTAATCGTAAAATAAGAGAGGCATTATTTGAAGAAAAACTTCCCTCCGTTGGTGGAAAAACCACTTCTAACCATAATATATTTGGAATTAATGTGACACGATCACCAAGTTCTAATGCGCTGTGATACATTTCTTTTTCTTCAATTTCATACAATAAAGCTTTGCGCATATCCTCTTCTTTATTGTAGTTAGAATAGTAAAAATGATCTATAGAAAAATGGCGTACTATGTGAAAAAAGCCTTTAGCGTGGTCAGAATCAAAATGCGATACAAAAGCAAGATCAATATGAGCAAAATCTTGATATGTTAGCACTTTAGCAACAATGTCCCGACCAGGATCAAAACGATTTCCGAATATACCGCCAGCATCAATCAAGGCTCTTTTTGCACCATCGTCGTCCACCCATTCAATAAGCACGCTTTGCCCTTGTCCAACATCAAGAAGCGTGAGTGTTACTCTTTCTTCTTTTTGCGCTCTATATGCATCATAATTCTTTATTATTGGCGCTGAAAAAATCAATATAAAAGAGAGCAAAACATATAAAATCCTTTGTTTTCCCAAATATCTATGATAAAGACAAGTTATTATAAAGAGATAAAATCCAATAGCTTGCCACAAGCTTGGCCTATAGACCTGAATGAGTTGGATATTTTTTGTATCGTGTAAAAAATCTAAAAAAGCTATAAATATTGAGGCTATACCTGAGGCAAATTGTATGCAAATTTCGGGTATTAGTGGTAGGGCTATTGTAAAAAGTCCTAAAAATGCTGAGGGTAGTATAAGAAATTCGATAAGTGGGAGCCATAGGATATTTAGCGGGAAGTAAGGGCTTGCTATGCCGAAAGTATAGGCTTGTATTGGATAAAGGAAAATTTGAATAATAAGAGAAGTCCAAAGTAATGCAAGGAAAAAGAAAAGTATTTTATAGCTTGTAGGAAAAAATTTATCTTCATACTTTTCAAGACAATACATACGAAATTTAGTAAAATATGGTACTGATAAAGCTATTGAAAAGACAGCACAAAACGAAAGTTGAAAGCTAATATTAGCCCATGCTCTTGGTATGAAAATCAATAACAAACTTGCTGTCAGAATCAAATTATCCATCAAAGACAAGCGTTTATATAAAATCAAGGCAAACCAATATATAAACAGCATGCAAGAAGCACGAATTAAAGAAATGGGCATATTTCCAAGCCATAAATAGCCAAGCGCAAGTGGAGTGGTGAAGCAACCTAAAAGAATCGCAAAGGGTATATAAAAAAGTATGCTCGGCTTAAGCCTTACAAGTAATTTCGTCAAAATATAGCCACATAAGCCAACAAAAGCTAAGTGCATACCTGAAAGAGCAAGGCTATGCACCAATGCAGTATTTGCAAATAAGTTCACGTCTTCCGTTTCTAAGAAAAATCTCTCACCAAATAAAATCCCTAAAAGTAATGCCTTAGACGCTGAAATATTACCAGAATTATCTTTGCTATGCTCAATATAATTCAAATATAAAGCATTACGGCTTCTAGCAAAGAAATTTCCAGTATTTTCGAGTGTAATCTCATTATCTTTCATTCTCAAATATGCAGAATAAAATACTTTTTGATCATACCAATACTTTTCACCGTCAAGAATACCATTATTTCTTGAAAATGATACAGGACGAATTTTTGCCTTGAATTCTATATCCATACCTATAAGTGGCAACTTTTTTAAATCAAGATTTTCCACATCATCATAATAAAGGTAAAGCACTGTTTTATTAGGTAATATGTTTTTATTTGTATCGCTAACAGAAGTAAGTATAAGCCTTAATCTTTTGTCAGGCAAAGAGCGTATGCTTTCGATATGCCCACTATACTTTTCCTCAATATTCACCTTGAGCCAAGAAGGATTTTCTTCAACTATTGGCTTTGTTCCATAGATAAAACCAAGACAAAAGCAAAGCAGAGTTAAGATATAAAACGAATTTTGCCTTGATTTTGCAACTATATATAATAAAGCAAAAAGAAAAAGCGCATGAAAAAAATAGTCGTTTGCAAGCAATCCGAAAAAATACGAGAACGACAAAGCATACCACTGCATCGGCGGTTCTGGATATTGCATACTATGTTTCTTCATCTAAACCTGCTTTATGTATAAGAAAAATAACGAGTTCTACAAAGCAAAGAAAAAAGGAAACGTCTAAGTATATAATTTACGATAATGCTTATGATATGTCAAATCATAATAAAATTCATAAAAAAGGCGCTCGACATTGAGTCAAGCGCCTAAATTATTTAATTTTTCTCTAGAAACACATTCTAAAGCAAATCTAGCTAAAATTTATCACTAGTTAGATTCAATTATTCCCATTCAATTGTTGAAGGTGGTTTTGGAGAGATGTCATAAACAACTCTGTTTACACCCTTAACTTCATTAATGATACGTGTAGAAATGCTTTCAAGTAAAGTATCTGGCAAACGTGACCAGTCAGCTGTCATTGCATCAACTGAGTCAACAGCTCGTAAAGCAATTACATGCTCATACGTTCTGCCATCGCCCATAACGCCCACTGTTTTTAGTGGTAACAAGACTGCGAAGCCTTGCCAAATTTTTCTATACCAACCACTTGAACGTAATTCTTCCTGAACAATTGTATCAGCTTTACGCACTAAATCTAAGCGCTCTTCTGTCACTTCGCCCAAGATACGGATTGCAAGCCCAGGGCCAGGGAATGGGTGACGCCATAAAATATGTTCTGGCATGCCAAGCTCTGCCCCAACCTTACGAACTTCATCTTTGAAAAGTTCACGTAAAGGCTCAATAAGTTTCATATTCATCTTTTCAGGTAAGCCGCCAACATTATGATGAGATTTAATTACCGCTGATGGCCCTTTGCTAGAAACAGATTCAATAACATCAGGATAAAGCGTGCCTTGCGCTAACCAAGAAACATCTAAACCTGAATCTTTAAGTTTTTTCGCTTCAGCATCAAAAACTTCGATAAATGTATGACCAATTATTTTACGCTTTTCTTCAGGATCATCAACGCCTTTAAGCTTATCTAAGAAAAGTTTGCTCGCATCAACAAAATTCAAATTCAAATCAAAACTTTCACGTAAGAAATCAACAACTTCCTTGCCTTCGCCTGATCGCAAAACACCATTATCAACAAAAATACAATGTAAATTCTTGCCCAATGCCTTATTAAGCAAAACTGCAACTACAGTTGAATCTACACCACCAGATAAAGCACAGATAACATGCCCATCGCCAACTTTTTCCTTGGCTTCTTCAATAACTCTTGCCGCAAAGCTCGACATTGTCCAATCTGGAGTGAATTTACAAATTTCAAACAAGAAGTTTTGAAGCATTTTCTCGCCATCAACACTATGATGAACTTCAGGGTGGAATTGAACTGTATAAATCTTTCTAGCATCATTTGCCATAGCAGCAATAGGCAAAGTCGCAGTTTTAGCAATAATTTCAAAGCCTTCAGGCGCTTTTGTTACTATATCGCCATGACTGTTCCAAACACGGCTCACTTTGTCAATGCCCTTAAATAGCGCATTGTCACTTTCTATAAGCAAATCAGCTGGGCCATATTCTCTCTTGTCAGATTGAGATAATTCGCCTCCAAGATTAGCCGCAAGTAATTGCATTCCATAGCAAATGCCAAGAACAGGAACATTCATCTCAACAAGAGCTTTGTCAAATTGAGGTGCATCAACTTCACCAACAGAAGCAGGACCACCCGATAAAATAATCGCCTGTGGCTGCAATTCACGCAATTTTTCCGCAGAAATATCACAAGGGTGGATCTCAGAATATACGCCAGCTTCACGTACTCGGCGTGCTATAAGCTGAGTCACCTGCGAGCCGTAATCTATTATAATAACTTTTGTAGACATACTACTTCCTTTATTTTGTTATTTATTGGAATTTTTCGAGAGAAGAGTTTTCGAGAGAAGAGTTTTCGAGAGAAGAGTTTTCGAGAGAGAGGAAACCACAACTTTTTTATAAAAAAGTTGAGTTTTCCCCCCTCTCGAGCTCTCCCGCCATCCTTAC
>CAYJDN010000058.1:0-8959 GCA_964368925.1 uncultured Desulfovibrionaceae bacterium
CTTAGTATAATTGTAATGCTTAAAATTGCAAGAAAGGAAAACTAGAATGTGTTTCTAAAAAATAATAAATGAAAAACAAAAGAAAACTTGACTTTTTTCTAAAAATCGCTAAAGTCCACTTTGTAAATTATATATTTATCAAAATTTCGATTTTTTATGAAACAGTAAGATATTTTTATTATAGAAATTCATAACTTATATTTATTCATATTTTAAAGTTATGCATTTTTATAGCATTGGTTTTATGTATTTTCATGCATTCTTATCATTGAAGATAGATCAAACACATGTGTTGCCTGTTGCATAAAATAAAGGCTTGAAAAAACTCACTTTCGATTTTGTCTAGGAACAGAGCCTAGTCAAGTTATAAATTTTCTAAAATATTTTTACAAATTTAATTTTTAAGGAATAGTATGTCTAAAACTGAACAAAATACTCTTTTACCTTCTGTAGAAAATGAAAAGGCTGAAAAACGCCGTCCTGGCCGCCCTCGTAAAGCAAATGCGAATAATGAAGCAAATGAAAAAAATGAAAATGCAATTATTGAGAGCGTAAAATCAGAAATAAGTGCTAAAAATCAAAAGAAAACTGTTGAAATAGAAGCAAGTGCCGAACCTAAAAAACGTGGCAGAAAGCCAAAAGCAAAGCAAGAAGAGCAATTACTTTTAGTTCAAGAAGAAGTAAAAGAAAAGAAATCTGTTGCTCCTGAGCAAAGTGAATCAAAAAGCAATAAAGTTAGACGTGGCAGACCAGCTAAAGCCAAAGATTTATCTGAAAATATTGATGCAGTAGAAGCGAATAATCACGGCGAAGCTAGAAAACAAGACAAAGCAAAAGAAAATGTTGAAGCACAAGCGCAAGCAAATTCTACCCACGCATCTATCACCACTGAAGAAAAGCATGAAAATGCAAGAAGAAGAGCGCCAAAAGCACCTAAATTTGTTGAAGATAATATTTCTATGGTAATAGATTCTCATTCTGCGCCTATAAATGCGCAAACTGAGAATATTAGTCATGTAAATACGCCTACTTATCAAGATGATTTCTATAACAATCAGCCAAGAGGGCATGCGCAAAATCAAGATAATGATTCTAACAAACGCCGTTTGCGCAAACCTCGTAATGATAATAGAAACAATCGCCCTAAATTCAATCAGCCCCAATTCCAACAAGAACAAGGCAATTTCTATAATGGGCAAAGCGAATACAGCCAAAATAATTTCGATTATTCATACAATTCAAATAATAATCAAAAATCACGTAATCAGAAAAATTTCACACAAAAACAAAGAAATAACAAACAAACAAATCCTTCTTATAATGAAGTAGGTTTTGATAATTCTTCAATTATTGCAGCTATTAGCGGAAAAACAATACAGCAGAACTTTGAATTTATTGATAATAATGAAAGCCAAAATTTTGATCAATTCCAAGGACAAAATAGAAATAAAGGCCGTAATTTACACACAAAGAACAGATTACATAATAAAAGATCAAAAAATCAACAAAACATGCAACATTCTGCTATGCCTGAATTTGCTTCTGACGATTCTTTGATTTCTCAATTCAAATCTTATGGTTCTAAACCATCTCAATCATTTGAAAATATTTCTGAGCAATTTATTGAAGATAATTTCTCACAAGCACAAATTCAAGAAGCTGAAAATAAAAATAAGAATATTGCACCATTAGCAGTGGTTGAAGAAAATGATTTAGAAAATAAGCAACAAAATACGCAAGCTCGCAATCAGAGAAACACTCATTTTGCGGCAGAAGAGCTTCATGGTCAACCAAATCAGCTCAATTATGGTCAAAACTTGAAGATGTATATTGGTGTTCAGCCAGATGAGCAAATTGAAATTGCTCTTACAGATAATAAAGTTGTGGTGGAATATTTTGTAGAAATGTCGCATCAAGCTAAGATTAGAGGCAATATCTACAAAGGTGTGATTCACAATGTTGACCCAAATTTGCAAGCTGTATTTGTTAATTTTGGCGCTGAAAGAAATGGATTTTTACAAATAGATGAAGTGCACCCTGACTATTATCTTAGCCCGCACACTCCAAATAAAAATCATAAATTCCCACTCATTAGCAAAGTTTTACGCCCTGGACAAGAAATTTTAGTACAAATAGTAAAAGAGCCAACAGGAACAAAGGGTGCTTTTCTTACAACTTGGATTTCACTTGCTGGCCGTTATTTAGTTCTTACTCCTGGTCAGGAACAAATCGGCGTTTCACGTAAAGTATCTGATCAAGAAGAAAGGGGCAGACTGCGTGAATTGCTCGAAGGCATTGATCCAGGCGAAGATATGGGCATTATCATTCGTACAGCGGCGGCAAATGCTAGCCGTGAAGAAATTGAAGCTGATTTAGAATATCTTCAAGATCTTTGGGTAGATATAGTAGAAAGAGCAAATTCTTCTGCACCTCAAAGCCTTATCCATCAAGAAGTGGATTTAGCAGAAAGAGTGATGCGTGACTATCTCACTGAAAATATTAAAGAAATATGGACAGATGATAGTGATATGGCAGAAAGAATGGGAAAAATCACTAAAGATATTTATCCATCAAAAAGAAAGATGGTGAAGCTCCATTCTGACCCACGTCAAAGCTTATGGGATCGCTTCAATCTGCAAACTCAAATTTATGAAATCACTTCACGTGAAATTTCGCTGCCATCTGGTGGCAGAGTGGCTTTTGATCAGACAGAAGCTCTTATGGCTATTGATATAAATTCTGGCAAAACCCAAAATAAAGCCAGCTTCCATTCAATGGTGTTACAAACAAATATTGAAGCTGCTAGGGCAATTGCAAGGCATTTACGCCTTAGAGATATTGGCGGACAAATTGTCATTGATTTCATCGAATTACGTGATAAATCTTCTGTACGTGAAGTTGAAAAAGCTTTCCAAGAGGCGATGCGCCCAGATAGAGCACGCTATGAAATTGGCAGTATTTCTCCCTTTGGCTTATTAGAAATTGTACGCCAACGTATTGGATCTTCTGCGATTTCTATTTCAAGCGAGCCTTGCCCGCATTGTAAAGGTACTGGCATTCGTAGAAATATGGAATGGCAAGCTCAAGATGCTTTAAAAGAGATTGCTCGCAAAGCAAGAGCTGAAAAAACTATAAAATATACACATACTTGCGAGAAAGAATTGGCACTCTATTTATTGAATACAAAGAGAGATCGCATTCAAGAAATAGAAGAACAATTAATGAAACGTATTGAAATAATTATATAAGAATAAAATAACCTACATCAAATGCTTGCTATATTAATGTATAGCAAGCATTTCACTATAAAAAAATATGCAAAAAATTAATCCAGATTTCTTATTAGAAAAATATAATTTTGATTTACCAGAAGAAAGAATTGCTCAAGCGCCAGCCAAAGAGCGTGAAGACTCTAAGCTATTAGTATATAAAAAAGAAAATTCTAATTTTGAATTGTCTGATGCTTTTTTCAAAGACATAGCAAATTATTTACCACGCTCAAAAGATAATAAGCTTCCTTTGTTTATTGCTAATAATTCTAAAGTATTACCTGCTCGTTTATTAGGTAAAAGTGCGCATGGAGGAAAGAGAGAATTATTACTTTTATCTCCCCTCCCCTTGCTAGAAATCCATACTGAAAACAACATTGCTTTTACCATTGCCGAAGTATTATTAAAACCCGCACGCAATGCAAACATCAATGATATTTGGATTTTTGATGGAAATTTACAAGTTGAAATTTTAGAAAAATATGAATTTGGAAAACATAAAGTACGTTTGATTTGGGATCATAACCAGACAAGCTTGCTTGAAATTTTCAATACTTATGGGCATTTACCTTTACCCCCATACATTAAAAGACAGCAAGAAAACGACAATTCGACAAATGAACTTGATGCTATTCGCTATCAAACAACCTATGCAAATCAGGATAAAACTGGTTCTGTAGCGGCTCCGACAGCAGGTTTGCACTTTAGCACGCAGTTGAGAAATACTCTTTTAGAATTAGGTTGCATGTGGGAAGAAGTGACCTTGCATGTTGGCTATGGCACTTTTACACCTGTGCGAGTTGATGACATAAGAGAGCATGCTATGCACTCGGAATATTTTGAATTACCTGCAAGAGTTGCCCAAGCCATTCTCAAAGCGAAAGAAGAAGGAAGACCAATAATTGCCATTGGCACAACTTCTTGTCGTGTGCTTGAAGGAGCGGCAAAACTTTATAAAAATCAATGTCCTGAAGCGACTACTGTTCTACCACAAGAGGGCTTAACTGGCTCTACAAATATTTTTATTTATCCAAAAGAAGATGCGAATAGCGAAGAGGTAGCTTCTCAATTTAAAGTAATTTCTGGCCTTATCACGAATTTCCACCTGCCTGAATCTTCTCTATTAATGCTTGTTTCCGCCCTTGTAGGACGTGAAAATTTATTAAGTGCATATGCGCATGCAATAAAGCATGACTATCGCTTTTTTTCATACGGCGATGCCATGCTTATTTATTAGAGTATTTGCTCTATATTTGAAAACACATTCTAAATTAATTCAGCATCTTCGCTCACTTCTGGCGCTTCAAAAAGATATTGCACGCTAAGATGATCTTCATGGTTACCAAATAAATAAACCACATCATTCACATGTAAAGTCGTGCCTGCTGAAAGGCTTTTAATTGTTTCGCCATCACGTTGAATTGCAAGCACTGTCATATTATAATGTGTAGGAAGTGCAAGGGTTTGCAAGTCTTTTTCCGCAACTTCTGAATGTTCTTCAACTGTATAACTTAATATTGTAAGGTCAGAAAATTCATCAACTAAACCTTTAAGAGTTGAAGCTTCTTGCTCTTCACTTTCAAAGACATGATAATTTTCACTAC
Source organism: uncultured Desulfovibrionaceae bacterium (assembly GCA_964368925.1). Taxonomy (GTDB): domain Bacteria; phylum Desulfobacterota; class Desulfovibrionia; order Desulfovibrionales; family Desulfovibrionaceae; genus CAYJAZ01. The sequence continues at coordinate 4,874 of CAYJDN010000058.1, forward strand.
GAATTTTATAAATAAGGGCCTGTGTTTTTTGGCGAGGCAAGAGATAATAGTCGAGGATATGCGCAAAAACGCCAACAGAAGCTTCAAATTCTTCTGCAATTACTTTATCTGCCCCAAGTTCAATGAGATATGGTCTTTCAGTAAGGAAGCGAGTACGAGCCACAATAAATAATCTTGGATTCAATTTTTTAGCTGTAGCAATAATCGCTCTTGTGGCAGCAGGATCTGGTGTTAGAATGGCTAAAGCTCTAGCGCTTGCAATGTCAGCATGTTGCAAAATTAGCGGTAAGCTCGCATCACCATGCTTAATTGGCTCAATATCACGGTATCTTGCTACTGTATCAGGGTTCGCTTCAAGAATTGAATATTTAATACCCGATTCACGTGCCACTTTAGCAAGACTCTTACCGCCAATACCAAAGCCGACAATAAGCAAATGATCGTTCAAAACATTGTGCCCATGGTCGCCGCCTTCTTCGTCACTATGACTCTTACCAGCATAGAATTTATGTGTAATAAAGGCTGCAAATTTTGGCGCAAGTCCCATAAATACAGGAGTAAGCACCATAGTTATGATACTACCAGCAAGGAAAAGTTGATAAGTATTATTGTCGATAAGCTCATTCGCAACGCCCTGACGTGCAAGTACGAAAGAAAACTCACCAATTTGCGCTAGTGAAAAAGCGACTAATATCGCCGTCTTGGGCGAATATTTAAGCAAACGTACAACTGGATAGACCACAAGCATTTTCAAAAATATGAAACCAAGCGCAACTACCACAATAAATTGAATATTTTTAAAGAAATAAGGCACGTCAAGCAACATACCTACTGAGATGAAGAAGACTGATGTGAACACGTCTTTGAATGGTAATATATTTTCAAGCACTGAAAGTGAATATTCAGATTCTGCAAGCAAAACACCAGCGATAAATGCGCCTAATGATAAGGATAGGCCAGCATAAGAAGTCAAAAGCGCAATAGCAAATGTTATGCCTAAAGTTGCAAGTAAAAGCAGTTCACGGCTACGTGTGCGCATAATCCAGCGCATAAGTATTGGTAAACCGTATTTACCGCCGACTAAAATTCCTACAATTATAGCAAAATCTTTTGCACCTGACATAAGCATTTCTTGTACCGTACTATTTACACTGCCAGCAAGAAAAGGAATGGCAAGCATCATAGGCACAATGACGATATCTTGAAAAATTAAAATCGCAAGACATAAGCGACCTTGTGGCGATTCCATTTGCGCTTTTTGTTGTAATAAAGAGAGGACAATGGCCGTTGAAGAAAGAGCAACTAAGAAACCAAAGAAGATGCTTTCTGCCATATCTCCTCTAAAAATCATGGCAAAAACTATAGTCATACCAATAGTTAGGAAAACTTGCCCAGAACCACCTGCTAATATTGGTTTTTTCAATCTTTTCAATTCACCACCAGACATTTCCATACCGATAGTAAATAAAAGTAAAACAACGCCAATTTCAGCAAGTAAATCAACTGCATGCACATCGCTTACTAATTGTAATGCTGTTGGACCGCATAATACGCCTGTAAGCAAAAAGCCAACAATTGATGGTACTTTTATCTTGTAGCAGAGCAGTAAAACAATGATAGACAAACAAAATACGACAACAAGCTCATTTAAAAAGTGCATATTTACCCCAAGGTACGAAAAATGTTGATTATAACTTATAATTTTGAAATCTATAAAATATTTAGCGCAAAATGTCAAATAAATTTGAGTTAAAAATCACTTGAGTGCACAGCAATCGCATTCTCATTAATTAGGGCGTGTTTTAGCCTAAAATATCGCTAAATGTATTAATCGCCATATTGCTTTTAATTTACTATTTTGCTATAGATTTCCTTGCGCACCAACGAGAACAATTTCTTCTATCAATCTTGTGCTAAGGACAAAACATGCCCTCTGAACCAATTCCAAACGAATTTCAGCTCAATGCTGAGTCAACCATCTCACACATACGTGTTGTGGTTAGATTATCGCATATTGGTGATATTATTTTATTATCTGGTGTTTTGCTTTGGCGATTTAAAGAATTAGAAGAAAGATTTATCCTCATCACATCAAAAGGCATGGCAGATTTTTTCAAATATAATCCTGCTCTATTACATGTTATTGAAATTGATAAAAATGACTTATCGGGCAAAAAATTAAAAGAAAAAGCAAAAGAATTAGCTGATTTATACCCTTATCCTTTATATGACATGCACGATAATTTACGCTCAAAAATTATTAGGCATTATTGGCAATCGCAAACCTATACATATAATAAGAATGCTCTAGCTAGGCGAATTTTCTTGTTTAGTAAAATATTTCCCAACCGCATACGCCTGAAATCTTTAGACAAACATGTAATAGAGCGTTATGCAGCTAATTTTTCGGACGCAATTCCACCTAAAGAAGAAATTAAACCCCATATTTTCTTAGATAAATACGATGAAGAATATGCTGAAAATTTCTTTGCTAAAAGACAAGCCACAGATAAAAAAATTATTGCACTTCATCCTTTTGCGACGAATAATGGCAAGGTATGGAATGAAGATAATTGGAAAAATTTATACATCAAACTTTTAGACAAGCATTACTTTCCTCTTTTTATTGGTATGGGCGAAAATTTTGATTGGATTTCTAAAGAACATTCTGCCATAAATGCTTGCTCTTTGCGTGAAAGCGCCGCTCTGCTCTCTCACTGCAAATATTTAGTGACGGGCGACTCTGCACCTTTGCACTTAGCCACTTCGGTTGACACTCCAGTCATTGCACTTTTTGGCGCTACTGCTGTCGAATGGGGCTTTTATCCTCTTGGTGCGAATAGTGTGGTTTTACAAAAAAAATTGCAGTGTGTGCCTTGTTCCTTACATGGAAAAGTTAAATCTTGTCCAAGAAATTTTGCTTGCATAAACGACATTAAGCCCAAAGAAATTATTGATATTATTGATGAAAATCCTTTAATCGATTAAATATTCACCATTTGTTTCAAGCTCAACCCTTTCTATTAATTCATTTTTTCGGTCAATAGGTAATGAGATTGTATAAGTAACATCATTAAGAAAATCTTCTTGTATAATTCTTGCCTCATAATCATTTATAATGCGAAACATAAGCGAAGATTGACTATAATCAAGCGTTATTTTTACTAAAACTTCCTCAACCTTTTCTTTTATAGGCGCAGACTCCAAAGCTAATGCCACACTAGATTGATAAGCACGCACAAGGCCGCCTGTGCCAAGCTTTATCCCACCAAAATAACGAGTTACAACTGCAACAATTTCACCCACATCTGCATAAAGCAAGCTTGTAAGCATTGGCTTTCCTGCTGTTCCATGCGGCTCTCCATCATCACTACAGCCTATATGGCTTGTTGATTTAGGCAAGTCAACTTGAAAAGCATAGCAATTATGCGTTGCGTCTTGGTATTTTTTTTGTATATAATCTATTGTTTTTCTTGCATTTTCAACATTATCACAATGTGCAAGCGTGCAGATGAATCTGCTTTTTTCAATTTCTTGCTCTATTTGATAGAAATAAGAATTAAAGCTTTCTTCATTTTTAATAAGAGAAAATAAATCTGTATTACTCTCTATTAAATTTAGATTCAAAACTGGATATCTTTTTGTATTCATATTTTCTCGCACATCTAAATCTTAAATAACGCTCTTATAACTTACTCTAAATACACATAAAAAAAACTATAAAAAAAATACTTGACAAGAGCAAGGATTTTATGTAAATAATAATCATTCCTGATAAGGAAAACCTAATTAAACCTAAAAACAAAATATGGAGAAATATTATGAGTAAGACTAATGAGCATTTAATGGCAGCTTTTGCTGGTGAATCACAAGCGAATCGTAAATATCTAGCATTTGCACAACAAGCAGATAAAGAAGGTTTACCACAAGTAGCAAAACTTTTCCGTGCTGCTGCTGAAGCTGAAACAATTCATGCTCTTGCGCACTTCAAAAACGCAGGCAACATCGGTACAACTGCTGATAACTTAAAAGCAGCTATTGCTGGTGAAAACTTTGAACACACTAAAATGTATCCAGAAATGATTG
>CAYJDN010000059.1:0-3820 GCA_964368925.1 uncultured Desulfovibrionaceae bacterium
TATAAAATATCGTATAAAATCTTCTATAAAACCTTCTACAAGATCATCTAAATAATCTTTTATAAATATTTCACAATAAATTATACAAAATTCCACAAAATATATAGCAAAAGTTAATTCAATAAAAAAAAGTTTGATTAATAAAATAAATTTTGTTACTGTGCAAAAAAAAGGAATTTAGGAATATTGTATGTTTATGAATATGTTTAAAAAAATGGCTCTATTGCTTATAATATTTGCTCTTACTCTTAGTCAAGTAAATTATTCATATGCTGAGCCAAGGCAAATATTAAGCGCATGGACTGATGTTGAAGTATTTGATATTGATAGCATAAGTGTGTTAGCGAATCCAGATGCGCCTAAAGGTGGTAGCATTACATTAACAACTACTGGTACTTATGACAATTATCATGTGTTTGCACAGCGTGGTCGAGCGACGCATTATTTTATGTATACTTATGAGAGTTTGGGTGAATCATTGCCGGGTGTGCCATCTGTTATACGTGGATTGCTTGCAGAAAGTTTTGATTTGTCAGAAGATAGAACTATTTTAAAGGTAAAACTCAATCCTCTTGCAAAGTTTGCTGACGGCAGTAAAGTTACTGCACAGGACGTTGTTTTTACGTTTAATGCGCAACAAACTGACGCAAATCCATTATATACTATAGGTTATCAAGATGTTTTGAGTGTTGTGGCAGAATCGGAGTCTACTGTGGTGTTTACATTTGTTAAAAATGCAAATCGTGAGCTACCTTTAGAAGTGTGTCAATTGCCAGTTTTTTCAGAAAAGTGGTGGGAGGGAAGAGATTTTTCAGAACCACAAACAGAGCCAATTTTGGCTAGTGGAGCTTATCAAGTGAAGAGTGCTGATTTTGGCGTGCGCTTTACACTTGAACGTGATCCAAATTATTGGGCTAAAGATCTACCTCGTAATAGAGGAAAGAATAATTTTGATGAAATTATTGTTGACTACTACCGTGATACGACTATTGCACGTGAGGCATTTTTTGCTGGTGATGCCGATTTCTTTTCAGAAGGAACGATTAAAGATTGGATAAATGCTTATGATGTTCCAGCTGTTAAAGATGGGCGTATAACAAAATTGCAATACGAACGCACCACGCCTATTGGTATGATGGGGCTTGCTATGAATACGAGAACGCCTATTCTTTCAGATAAAAATGTCCGTAGAGCACTTATTTTGATGATGGATTTTGAAACAATAAATAATAGTATTTATTATGGAACATACAAAAGAATTGACAGCTATTTTACTGGGCATGGCTTAGATATTCCATCTAGGCCATCAAAAGAAGAATTAGCAATTCTAAATGAATATAAAGATCAATTAGATCCTATTGTTTTTGAGGATTTACCAATTATTCCAGTTACAAATGGTGATGGGAATATGCGCAAGCAAATGGGTGAAGCAGTTGAAATTTTGAAGCAATCTGGCTGGGAATTGAAAAACGGGAAAATGGTTGATAAAGACGGTAATCAAATGATTTTGCGTTTTGCAACAAATAGTCAAACAGTTCAAAGAACTTATGCGCAATATGTGCATAGTTTGTCACGAATTGGCATTGATTTACAAGTGCAATTACTAGATCAAAACTTGTATAGTGCCGAACTAAATAAGTTCGATTTTGATATGATTTACCACTTTATTCCTCTCTATTATTATCCAGCCAATGAACTTCCTTATTATTTTGGTAGTGAATCGGCAACATTGGAAGGCTCTCGAAATTATGTTGGAATTTCAAATCCTGTATTAGATGATTTGATTGAAAGAATTATATCTTCGCAAAGTCAAAAAGAAATTATTCTCTATCAAAAAATAATGGATAGAATTTTGCAGCACGAAATGTATTATGTGCCATCATGGTATAGCCCTTATTCTCGTGTGGCTTGGTGGAATACAAAAATAACACCTGGTTCAGATGCGAATATGGGAATTATTCCATCAATCTTATATTGGCATGAAGTTGAATAGGCATTATTAAAAACTATCTAAACCAATAATTTATATGCTATATTTATAAAAAAAGCCCATTGTTGAACCGAAGCCCTTTTCTTGGTCAAAGAAAAGGGCTTCGGTTCATTATAGTATGGCTTTTTTTTTGTAAATTCTTTCTTACTATGTACGCAAAAAATTATATAAAGATTCAAATTATTTATCTTTTTTTATAAAATCGTCAAGTATAATATAGAGTGAGGGAACTAAAGCAAGTGTAATAACTGTGGCAAATATAATTCCAAAGGCTAAAGAAATAGCAACAGGGCGCAGGGTTTGAGCTTGTGATGAGCCTTCAAAAAGCATTGGCGCAAGCCCAATAAAGGTGGTGAGAGTTGTGAGTATAATTGGTCGAAAACGGCGTATGCCTGCCGCATGCATTGCTATACGAGCTGTACTTCCTTTTCTCATTTCTTTGTTTGCAAAGTCGATAAGCACAAGTGAATCATTCACGACAAGTCCGCATAAAGCTAATATGCCCATAAAAGATACGACTCCAAGCGCTTGCCCCATTATATAATGCCCACCAATTGCACCGATGACAGAAAATGGAATGGCCACCATAATAATCAAAGGCTGGCTATAAGATTTAAATGGAATTGCAAGTAAAATATAGATAGCAAGTAGAACAAATACGAAACTTTGATAGAGCGCATTCATGTTTTGCTCAATTTCTCTTAAATTACCGCTTTTCTCCCAACTTGTACCAGGGTAGAGGGCGGCAATTTGCGGAAGAATAGTGGCGTCTAATTCATTATATAGTATAGTCGCTTCTGAACTTGGAGTAACAGTAGAGGAGACGTTTAGACTTCTTTGTCCGTCGGTTCTTCGTATCATTGTTGGCGCAAATTCTGTGCTTATTGTAACAATATCTCTTAAGTATACTTCATTGCCACTTGGTGTACGAATGATTAGATTTAGAAATGAATTATCATCAGCTCTTTCCTCTTGAGGGAAGCGAACTTTTACAATAATTTCATCACGCCCTCTTTGTTGACTAAGAGCGGTCAATCCTTCAAAAGCTGCGTATATTTGTTGGCTTATTGTACTTGCTGTAAAGCCTAATTGTTCGCCCATTGGCGTCATTTTTACAATATATTCTTTTACTTGCTCGGTTGTGCCTGTTTCTATTTCTGAAACCATTGGTAGATTCGCTAATTCTTCGGCAAATGCTGTAGCGGCTTGTTGTAAAACTTCATTATCTGTATTTGATAATTTAATTGTCAAATTTTTACCAGAACCAACACCGCCTCTATCTGACATAAAGGAAATTGATTCTGCATTACGAATAGTACCTGTTTCTTTGCGCCATAATTGAGATACCTCACTTGTCGAAAGCGGTCGTGTATCCTCATCAGTAAGATACATTAAACCAAAAAGTATATTTCCACGCACACTTAAATAAACACCTGTAGAAAGTTGCTCGCCACCATTTTCATGTATCACTTTTTGTGCTGCTTCTGCTACTTGTTGTTGAATATCTCTAAGCTGCTCAGAAGAAGTATTTGAGGGCATTGTAAGAAAAAAATAAGCAAAATCTTGCTGTTGAGATGGGAAGAGTTCTAATTGCATTTTGCCAGAAAATCCAAAAGAAGCAGCAAAACTAAGTAAACAAAAACAAATTGTAACTATAACCATTCTAAAATCAAAAATTCTATACAATAAAGCACCATAGTATTTTTCTACAAAATACGTAAAAGCATTACTAAACTTCGTTTGTAATTCATTTATTTTTGCTGTTATACTATGATTTTTTGCGGGCTTATCATGAGCTAAGTGGTTTGGGAGCACAAAAAAACTTTCTAT
>CAYJDN010000059.1:3830-6487 GCA_964368925.1 uncultured Desulfovibrionaceae bacterium
GGTAGATACATAATTGGCAAGAAAGCTACAATATTTGTAAGCACACTAAATGTTACAGGAACAACAATTTCTTTTGTACCAAGTACAGCAGCTTCTGCATGGCTATAACCCTTTTTACGCCAAATATGAATATTTTCCCCTACAACTATAGCATCATCAACAACAATTCCTAAGGTAAGAATAAAGGCGAACATACTTATCATATTAATTGATATGCCCAGATAGTTAAGAAAAAGAAAAGAACCTAATATAGAAGTTGGAATGCCAAGACTTACCCACATAGCTAGCTTAGGTTGTAGAAATAGAGATAGGCATACAAAAACTAATAATATGCCTATTATAGCATTTGATGAAAGTAATTGCATGCGTTCTGAAAAATCTTCGGCATAGTTGGTTTGGATTTTTAATTGTAGTCCATTAGGTAGGCGTGTGTTTAAATCTTCAACAACTTCTTTAGCTTCTTTTGCTACTTCTGCTGGTGTTTGTTGTCCTGTGCTTGAAACAGATATTAATAAAGCTGATGAATTATTATAATTTGCCCATGATCTTGTATCTGAAAAATTTTCTTTGATTTTTGCAATATCTGAAAGTAGTAAACGGGAACCATCTGACGAGGAAATTACAGAAATTTGACCAAATTCTTGAGCATAGTCTTTGCGTTCATCAAATTTAATTGCAATATCGCCATGAACACTTTCAATCGAACCAGCGCTTTGTTCAACAGAAGAAGTTCTAATAATTGAAGCTATTTCATCAAGAGTGAATTTATATTTTCTTAGCGTATCCTGTGAAATTTCAACCTGAATTTCCCTATCAAAAGTATTATCAATGGAAACTTGAGTTATATTTTTCTGAGATATAAGTTCATCTTTGACAATTTCAGCCCACTCTTGAAGAAAAAGTATATCGTTTGAACCATAGAGAATAATAGTCATAACTTCTGTTGTACGCTTATTTATCGAAACTACTGGCGTGTCGGCTTCGTCAGGGAAAGATTTAATTCTTGTCACTTCATTTTGAATATCTTGCAAAAATCTATCTCTATCAGCCCCCTCAACCATTGTCACAGAAATTGAGGCAAAGCCACTTCCACGTATGGTTGAAGTTATTTCGTTTACATTTTCTACATCTCTAATATTTGCCTCTACCACTTGCACCATGCTTTTTTCCATATCTTCAGGACTTGCACCAGGCAAAGAAAGGCTAATTGAAACAGTATCTGTTTCACTAGGCGGCATAATTTCTTGACGCATATTTTGAGCAAAAATTAGCCCACCTACAAGCATTGCTACCATGAGTAAATTTGCCGCAACGCTATTTTCTACCATCCAAGCAATAGCGCCACGCCATATTCTACGTGATGAAATTCGTTTTTCATTTATATTCATAGCTACATTCCATTACTAGGCATACGTGGTCTTGATACATTAGCGTCTTTTTCTTTGTATTGTGTAGGCATTTCTTTAGGTGGTTGTATTTGCTTGTTGTTTATATCATTTTTTTTATCTAAAGTGTTGGCGTTTTCACTTCTTACTTGTCTTGCTGTTTGTATTGGTGTTTTTTCTGCTTGGTCAAAATCTGAAGAATTGATAATTTTTGGTCTAACTTGATTATTTATTCCAGATTCTAGCACTAAGCTCACCTCTTCAAGTCCTGAATCTTTAATATAAATATGATCGCCATCACTCCAGATGACTTCAATTTCTTTATAGTGCAGGATATTTTGAGCGTCAACAATCCAAATATTTTCATTGTTATAGACAGCATTTCTAGGTAGCGCAATGACATCATCATAATTACCAGCTAAGATAAAAACATTGATTTGATCGCCTAAAAGTAATGGAACTTTGGTGTTTTCTTCTTCTAATGAAAGTGGATCATCAACGCTTATGATTAATTTACCCATGCGAGAATCAGTAGTAAGCGCACTTACAATTTGCACAAGAGAACCACTCCAAACTTCTTTATAGTTGGTCAATAATTTTATTGGGATATCTTTATTTGTATTATTCAATAATTTATTGTTGTATAAAGCGTCAACAGGGATTGCAACTTCAGCTAGGTATTTGTCGACAGAAACAAGTTCTGCAAGCGCTTCATTTGCTGAAACATGCTGTCCTAATGATATAGATCTATTTAAAATCATGGCATCGTAGGGAGCTTTTATTTCTGTTTCTGCAAGTTTGTTTTTTGCATCATCAAGATTTGCTTGCGCAATCACAACGTCTGAAAGTACTTGTTCAAGTTGTGGTTTTCTAAGCGTTAGGTCCGTATGTAAAGCATTGCTTGTAGGATTATTTGATTTTAATTTTTCAAATTTTTTTAGCTCTGTTTGCGCAATTTCTTGTTGTCCAAGCTCTAATTTATAGTTTGCTTCTGCTTTGGCAAGATTTGCTTCTAAGCGTTTTACTTCGTTTTGATAGTCATGTTTTTCAAGCCTTACTAATACAGTCCCTTTTTTTATAATTGCACCAGTTTCAAAATCATCAGAAATATATTCTACAGTTCCAGATATTTGACTCTTTAAGTTGATATGATTATAAGGTATAAGTTTTGCTATTGTATCAATATAAATTGGCACACTTCCTTGACTTATTTTATACACATTTGCAGCTTGCGCCATAACAGGCTTTTTGCCACGTTGGAATTGCGGTTTA
>CAYJDN010000059.1:6497-8925 GCA_964368925.1 uncultured Desulfovibrionaceae bacterium
TGTCATATTATAGGTGATGATGCTTGCTGTGATTAAAATAAGTAAAATACAAAATATTGCTTTTTTGTTTTTGAAAAGGATCATATATTTATTCCTAAGGATTTATAAAGTGTGACTCTTCTTTTTAATAATTGAGCTTCTTCACGTAATAGGGTTCTTTGCATATTTTGAACTGCTTGTAACTGTATGATATAGCGTAAAAAAGTTTCTTGCCCATAGATATAGCGATTTTCAGATTCGCTGAGGGCAAGTTGCTGATAAGTAAATTGTTCTTCAAGGTTTTTGATATATTCTTTTTGCGCCAGTTCGAGCATAAGAGCTGTATTTACTTCGTCTATAGCATGCGAAACAGTTTTGATATAATTGATTAAAGCCTCTTGAGTAACAGCGTCTTGCCTTTTTTTATTTGCAAAACTTTTGCCCGCATCAAAAAGTATGCCCGAAATTGCTGAAGAGAGTGAACTTACCCAATTTTCAAATAAAGCAGATAAAGAAGTCGCACTTGTTGCGAGTCCTGCACTTAATGTAATGTCAGGTAAATAGGCAAGTTTTGCAATAGAAAGCTCTTTGTCTGCGGCTAATAGGCGGTATTTTGCGGCTCGAATATCAGGACGATTTTCTAATAAATCAAGAGGAACTCCAGTTTCGGGTAGCGGAGGGAGCGTGAGTAATTCAGTCGCTTGAATGTTTAAATGGTAGTTTGGTAATTCTCCGCACAAAAGCGCAAGACTTGCTAATAATTGCCTTTCTTCTTCTCGTAAATTTGGCTCTTGAGCCTTTGTCATACTTAGCTGTTCTTGTTGTTGTATGACATCTAGGCTTGAGGCTTGCCCGTATTTATATCGAATTTCTTGGGTGGCTAGCATAGATGTGTTTAGTTCAACCTGTTCATATAAAAGAGCAATTTCTGCTTTTGTGCTTAATAAGTCTATGTAATTATTTGTAATATTAGATGAAATGCTAAGGACGCTTGTGAGTAAGTCTTCATAGCTTGCTTGATAGCGATATTCTTGCGCATCAATACTTGCCGCTACTTTACCCCAAAGGTCAAGCTCATAAGAGAGCGAAAGATTTAAGCCAAAATTTTTACTTTCTGTACTTGTGCTTGGCGTGGAATTGAGAGTATCACTTCTAGAATAGGAGGCATTTTCTCTATGCGACAAAGATGGAAAACGTGATGATTTACTTTGACCTAAGCTTGCTTCACTTTGTATGAGCCTTGTATATGCAATTTGTAAATCGTAATTTCCAAGTCTTTTATCTTCACTATATAACGATGCTAGGGCCTTAGATTGTAATTGGTTTAGCTCTTGGCTGTTAAAAGCTTCCCACCATTTCACGCTGTCTATATCTTGTGTTCCACCGCTTGCAACATAATTTTCAGGCAGGGCTAAGTCTTCTGGTTCGTATGTTGTCATTAAATTTGCGCAACCAGTAAGCAAAAGATTTGCAAGAATTGCACATGCAATGAAAAGTTTTAGCATAAATTCCCTCTGCAAGGAGGGTATTAGAAAAAATTTGTGAAGTCAATAAATTTTTATAGTAGTCTAAAATTTTTAGCTTCATTTAAAAATATTTCCACTCAATGCTGACTTATATCAAGCATGATGTCTTGCTTTGTTGGCTAGAATCTGCTGTATAGCAACATTGAATTGAAAAATTTTAGCTTGTGCTGCTTAATTAATTCTTTTGCTCTAAAAGTCTATTTTAGAGCAATTTTCATGTATAATAATAAGAAAATTAAAGCATTATTTTAGATTTATCAAATTTTTTTCTATAAACAAAAAAAATTAACTTGACATTAGAATAGAATTTTACTAGCTTCTTTTTTATTGAATATAGTTTTGACAATCAAACTTTATTAGTTTGATTAAATAACAAGGGAGAAAATATGAATTTTGGTAAAAAGTTTGGTGTAGCACTTTTTTGCACATCACTTATTTATTCAGCGGTAACACCAGAGATGGTGTTCGCTAATGACACAGAAGAATTAACAACTGGCACAGTAACAGTTACAGCAACTCGTTCTGAAAAAGCTTTGCTAGACGTTCCAATGTCGGTTACAGTTGTAACGTCTGAGGAAATTGAAAGAACTATGCCCGTTGATTTAGTTGATGTTTTACAAGGTATTCCTGGTGTTGTAGTTTCACAAGGTAATACTAATGCAATTGAAATTCGTGGTGAAACACCTAACCAAACATTAGTGCTCGTTGATGGTGTAAAAGTTAGTTCTGATTATGGGGTGGGTGAATTTGGTAATCAATTACCTTTTATTGATCCTTCATTTATTGAAAGAATTGAAATTATTAAAGGCCCTGCCTCTGTTCTTTATGGCGCAGAAGCGATGGGTGGCGTAATTAATATTATTCTTAAAAAAGATGCTCCAAAACCTATAGGTGGTAGCATTAGCACTGGATATCAAGTCAAT
>CAYJDN010000060.1:0-8886 GCA_964368925.1 uncultured Desulfovibrionaceae bacterium
CTCAATCTTATCAATGGTTAGCATTCCAAGATTAAAGGGCAAGGAAGTAAATTTTTGCATATGTGCTTCAACTAAATCAATATTAGTAGGATCATTATTTACTGGCGCTTCTTTAACAAAAAGCGGCACTGCATCTTGTCTTTCCAATTGATTGAAAGTATCAACATTATTAATAACATCTTTCATAGGATTATGAAAAACATGCGAAGATTTTTGTTCCATATAGGCACTATAATTTTCAAGCCTTGCTTGCTCTGCTTCTAGCAAATTAAGCCTAGCTTGTAAATTTTGCATTTGCCTTTGAAGAAGTGTATTTTCATAGCTCACACTTGAAGCAGTCCAAATTCCATAGATTGCCACAATTGGAGCAACAATGGCGAAAATAAAGAATGCAACTACAAGGCTTTTGCGAATGCTAAATCGATAGGTTTCCCCTTGATTATACATGACAACTATGGAATATTTCTTCATCTATCTATCCAATTTACGCCAATCTTCCTTTGCAATACGCCATTCATTATCGACCTTGCGCATTGTTAGGATTTTTTGGCCATAATCTGAATAGCCTCTAGAGTCGGTATAAGATTGATTAAACACAACTTTCATCTCATGGCCATCAAGTGTATATTTGAAGTTATCAAAATCAAGCACTTTAGGTTGAATACTTTTCCAAAGTGAAGCCTTTTGTTTGAATATTGCTTCACCCTTACGATTGCCTTGAATTGCATCAGCAGTATAATAAGTAGCATAGGCATCAACATCAGCAATAAGCCAAGCTTTTTGCCAAGCTTCAATTTGCATTTGCGCTTCTTTAGCAAGAGCTTCTTTATACGCCTTTTCTAAACCTAAATCACGAGGAATCCACTCCATCGCAACAACTTTATACTGATTATTTTCATCTAGTTGCCAATATAAACGGCGTATACCCTCAGTTGAAAGATTAGATGCACGATAAAGCTGCTCAAACCAAGTCACCCAATAATCAGTGCCTTCTAAAGCGTAAATATCGCCGTATTCAATATCAATCCAATCTAAACGCTTGAAAAGAGTTTCTTTTTGACTTTGGAAGCCCTCATAACTTGAACCTTGAGCAAGAGTATATTTTTTTTCGTCGTAGAAATCGAAAAACTCGTCGGACATCTCTTCCCAAGCTTTATTCCATTCTTTAGTTAAATCAATAACTGTTTGTGGAGCGAAGTTAGTTGTATAGGCGGCCTCTTTTTCGCTGATTGAAGCGCTTTCTATTGTGGTATTTGTATTTTTATAAGTGCCAACAAATTCATGCGAGCTCTTTTCTTTGCCAGCATCAAGAATAGGGCCATTTCCACTAGCATCAGCAAGCAAAATAGAGCGATCTTGCTGAGCAAGAGGTTCATTGATTGAAAGAAGAGAATTGGCAACTACAACAGGAGTACCACTAGGCAAATTGTTTGCAACCACTGGAAAATGTTCCAAATCTACAGCAATACAACCACGAGTGGCTTGCCCCTCAATTGGTTGCCCTTTTGAATGTATCCAAATGCCAGAGCCTGTTTTACGTTTAATTCTATCAATAGGATTAGGATAATTCAAGGCATAAGCACCAGTGCCATATTCATCAAAATCAAGCTTATAGTCGATTTTCTTAGTGATAAAATATACACCTTCAGGAGTTTTTAAGTCACCCTCTCTTTTTTTGTCGCCCTCAGCTTCGCCATAAATAGCTGGAAAAGACTGCTCTATATCAATGTATTCATTGCTTTTATTTTCTTCTATTACATAAAGTTCTTTATTAGTTTTAGATACGGCAATGAATTTTTTTGGTAAATAAAGATTGTTTTCAAGACTTACATTCCACGCATGAGCTTGGGTATTTTGCAAAAGAAAACAAGTGAGGAAGAAAAACAGAAGCCTCATTTTACATTTTATTGTAGTACCTAATGTCTTAACACGCATAGTGTAACTAATCCTTATAATAAACTTTTCTATTTTTTTCCGTAAGCAACAAGCTCAGAACGTGTATATAAAGCAAGTAAATCATAGCCTTGTTGTTTTAACGCTTCTTTACCGCCTTGTTCACGGTCTAAAATGGTACAAACAGCGGCAATTTCAAGACCAGCAGCCTTTACACGGTCACAAGCTTTCACTAATGAGCCACCTGTGGTGACAACATCTTCAAGCATCACAACTCGTGAACCTACTGGAATGTTTGCAAGTCCTTCAATATAATTACCTGTGCCATGTCCTTTGGCTTCTTTGCGAACAATAAAGGCCGCAATGTCCTTACCTTGTTCAAATGCAACAAGTGAAGTTGCTGTAGCTAGTGGATCAGCGCCTAAAGTCATGCCGCCAACTGCTATGATATTGTCAACATCTTCAATAAGATAGTTGAATAAATGCCCTATGAGCCATGCGCCTTTAGGATGAAGAGCTGTTTGTCTACCGTCAAAATAAAATGTACTTTTTTGACCAGAAGCAAGTGTAAAATCGCCTTCTTTATAAGATTTTTCTAATAATAATTCTGCAAGTTCTTTACGTAGTTCTTCTTTGTTTTTAGCAAGAGTTTCAAGGTTTTGCATACAATCTCCTAAGAATTAAATACACGATTTAATATTGTTTGTTCTTCTTTTAAATAGGCCTTAGTATCAAAAATTTCGTCAAGCAATTTTGCTTCAACTTTTTGGCTTATTGTTTCATCATTCTTGATTAAATCTGGGAAATATTCGCCACTTTCCCATGCTTGCATAGCGCATTTTTGAACAGTAACATATGCTTCTTGTCTGTTCAAGCCAGCGTTTACTAAGGCTGTTAGCACTCTTTGTGAGAAAAACAAGCCATAGGAAGCTTTGAGATTTTTATCCATATTTTCAGGCATAACACGAAGATTTTTCACAAGATTATTCAATCTATGCAATACGTAGTCCATAAGAATTGTGGAATCACCCATGATTACACGCTCAACGCTTGAATGTGAGATGTCACGTTCGTGCCAAAGCGCTTGATTTTCCATAGCAGCAATTGAATTAGAGCGTATAAGTCTTGCAAGACCAGTCATATTTTCAGCAGAAATTGGATTTTTCTTATGCGGCATTGCAGAAGAACCCTTTTGTCCTTTGCTAAAGCCCTCTTCAACTTCACGAACTTCTGTTCTTTGTAAATGTCTTAATTCTACACAAAGTCTTTCAATACTACCAGCGGCAATTGCTAAAGCCGTAAAATAAGCGGCATAGCGGTCACGCTGGATAACTTGAGTAGAAACTTCATCAACACTAAGCCCAAGGCGATTGAGAGCATTTGCTTCAACACTTGGAGGCAAGAGTGAATATGTGCCAACTGCACCAGAAAGTTTGCCTGTTGCTATTTCTTTTACTGCCGCTTCAAAGCGTACTTTTCCACGCTTGAATTCAGCAAAAAAGCCTGCCATTTTCAAAGCAAAAGAAGTTGGTTCTGCATGAACGCCATGAGTGCGCCCTATGCAAAGTTGGCCTTGATGTTTTAGAGAAATTTCTTTTAATGTTTCAAGGATAAGATCAAAATCAGCAAGAATTTTTTCGCCAGCACGCTTTAATAGTACTGCATTTGCTGTGTCTACTATGTCAGAAGAAGTACAGCCTAAGTGAATAAAACGTGATGCAGGGCCAACTTTTTCTTCTATAGCGGTAAGAAAAGCGATAACATCGTGGCGAGTTACTTGTTCAATTTCGTCTATGCGATCGACGTCAAAATCTGCTTTATCACGGATAATTTGCATATTTTCAGCATCAATTTCGCCAGCGTCGTGCCATGCTTCGCAAATAGCTAGTTCAACTTCAAGCCATGCTCTATAACGGTTTTCTAGAGTCCAAAGATCTGCCATTTCTTGGCGTGAATAACGTTCTATCATAGTAGTTTCTTTATTTTGATTTATGCACTTGGTGCTGTGTTAGTTTGTGAATTACTTGTACTTTTACTTGTACTTACACTTGCGCTTTCGCTTTTTGCAGATGTATTTGATTGAGTATTTTCACTTTTGCTTTCAGCCTTTGCTTCAGATTTTGTTTCAGATTTACTTTGCGTATTCTCATCATTTTTTGCTTGATTTTGAACATTTTGCGCATCAGCTTCAGCCCCGATTTGCGGGCTTGAATGAGCATCTGATTTCTTTGAGGAGGCTGAATTTTTGCCATATTCAGTCACATACCAACCCTCGCCTTTAAGTACGAAGGACGTTTGTGATACAATTCTATGTGATTGACTTTTGCAATTTGGGCAAGGTTGCGGCTCTTCGCATTCGCTTACTTTGAGCCATTCTTCAAAGTTATTGCCACAATTTGGGCAGTTATATTCATATATTGGCATAGATTTTACTTATTTCTAAAATTTTTCAGACAAATTAAATATCTAAAGTGCGACAAATATACATAAAAGAATATATGCCGCCCTCTGTATATTTATTTTTGAAGCAATTATTTCTTTGCAGCAATAGCTTCACGAACACGTTCTTTAACGCGTTTTTCACGACGTTTACGTTTACGATCCAATTCTTTTTGTCTTTCTTGTTTCTTTTGAGACATATACATTCTCCTTGTTAAAACTATTTCTTCCCCTTAGCAGACAGAAAAAACGTGTAAAGACTATAAACTTTTTTGCTCAAAGTGTAAAGTTAATTTTAAGTGAATAATAATCTCAATTTATAGAATTAATTTTAGCTTTTCATACTATAGGCTAACATATACGCTTTTATAATTCTTATACATATAATAATAAAACTTGCATTTTTACAGTATTTCAGTATTTTAAACGAAAGCTACGAGGGAAAATATGATTACTACAGATATACATACACACACTTCTTGTTCGCATGGCAACAGCACTGTTTTTGAAATGTTTGAACAAGGACAAAAATGCGGCCTAAAAGTACATGGATTTTCAGAACATTCGCCACGCCCAAATGGCTATGATTATCCTAGCGAATATCGTGAACATTTGCTGAAAATGCTTCCCTCCTATATTGAAGATGTAAAAAAACTTCAAGCAAATCAGACTGATGTAAAAGTATTACTTGGTATGGAAATTGATTGGATTGAAAATGAAGTCGATTTTATAAAAAAAACTATGCAAAACTATGATTTTGATTATTTTATAGGAGGCATTCATTTTCTTGATACTTGGGGTTTTGACGCCGACAAGGCTGATTGGGAAAAGTTGGGCTACGAGGAAAAATCAAAACATTTTAAAGCCTATTATCTCACTATGCAAGAAATGATAAAAACAAAATTATTTCATACAATTGCGCACCCTGATTTAATAAAAATCTTCGCTATTGAAGACTTTAAAAAATGGCGTAAAGAAGTTGAAAATCTCAATCTCATACGTGAAACTTTAATGCTCGCTAAGGAATATGGCATAGCTATAGAAATTTCCACTGCTGGGCTTAGAAAACCGTGCAAAGAAATGTATCCTTGTCGAGAAATCATGCACATAGCCAAAGAATGTGAACTTGATTTCACTCTTGCCTCTGACGGCCATTGCGTGAACACAATTTGCGCTTACTTTGACGAATTAGAAAAATATTTACAAGAGTTTAGCATACAATCCTATCTTTATTTTGAAAAAGGTAAAGCCATAAGAGTGGCTCTTTAATAGAAGAAAAATATGAGCATTTATCCTATACATTTAAAAGCTGAACACATTAAAGCTCTTGTTATTGGCGCTGGTAATGTGGGTATGCGCAAGATTGAAACCTTGCTCAAATGCAATGTGCAGACCATAACTGTGCTTGACAGTGGCATGCAACTAGCCGATTTTGCATACAAAGATAATCCTTATGTTCTTTTTCTTTCAAAGGCTTACGAAGTTGTAGATTTAGAAAATCATAATCTTGTTTTCATCGCTACTGAGAATAAAATACTCAATTCTTCTATTGTGAAAGATTGCAAATCAAAAAATATATTGTGTAATGTCATTACCTTACCACATGAAGGTTCATTTACACTACCAGCGCTCATTCAAAAAGATGACCTCTTACTCACTGTTTCGACAAATGGCCTTAGCCCTGCATTATCACGAGCTTTAAAAGAAGATATTGAAAATTTTATTGATCTTGGCTATAGTGATTTATGCACTTTTCTAGGTGCTTTACGCAAAGAAGTTCTTGCTCTTGATTTAGCAAGTGACAAGAACAAGCAAATATTTACTTTCTTTGTGGAAAACCTACAAAGAGAAAGGCTTTTGTATTATTTCCAACAAAAGGATAAAAATTTATTACTTGAATTATTCAAAGACTTTGACTCACATTTCAAACATGAAAACATTGAATATTTTGACAAAATCAAAACAATCATTCAATTGCTTTTGGCGGAGTAAGAAATGACCAAATTATTTATTATAACTCTTATTAGCTACGCATTAGCTTCTGTGGCCTTTTTGCTTGCAACACTAGGCAAAAAAGAAAATTTGAATGGACTTGCTAAAATCCTATCATTATTTGCTTTTTTAGTTCTTAACATCATTTTACTTTTCACTTTTACACAAGGGGTGAACATCACGAAGATTGAAAACTATCTTGTTATAATAACTTGGTTTTTATCTGCTAGCACGCTCTTTGCTTGGTATAAGATTAAAAATTCAACACTATTTCTCACAGCGTCGCCTGTTTTCTTTCTTTTACTTCACACAGCCATGCTTAGACGCAATAATGCGCTTGAAATGCCCACAGAAAATATCTTTGCAGGCGCATTATTCAATGTGCATATCATTGCATTATTATTAGCTATTATTATTTTATTCACCGCTGGAATTGCGGCTATCCTCTTTCTTATTCAAGAAAAAGCTATGAAGGAGAAGAAAGGGAAAAAATATAAACATATTCCACCTTTAGAAGTTTTAGACAGCATAAATTATTATGCAACAATTATAGGATTTCCTATTTATACTATTGGTATTATTTGTGGTTTTCTTTTTGCTTCTACAGCTTGGGGGTCTTTCTTTAGCGGCGATATCAAGGAAATAATATCGCTTTGTATTTTTGCTGGTTATGGCTTACTTTTCCACATGAGGGTGGGTTTAGCCATGAAGGGAAAAAAACCTGCTATGCTTCTTATTTTATTATGTCTTTTATCGCTATTTTCGCTTTTAGCTGTAAATTCTCTTTTTGACACGCACCATCAATTTTAAAAAATTAAAACAATTATTATGATCACTGAAAAACATATAATCTTAGCTGGCATGAATCACAATACGGCACATGTTGAAATTCGTGAAAAGTTTTCTCTTGAAACTTTTTGCGAACCAGAAGCGCAGGCTTTTAGCAAGCATTTCACCGATATTTGTTCTGAACTTTTTATGCTTTCGACTTGTAATAGGGTTGAAATCATTGCCATTGTTGAAACAGACAACTTAGAAGAAGTAGCAAGAGCGCAAGAAGCACTCATAAATCGTTGGGCTCAGATAAGAAATGCGAGTGTAGAAAGTTTAAAGGCGCATATTTTCTCTTATGTGAATGATGAGGCTATACGCCATTTATTTGCTGTTGCTTCAAGTCTTGATTCTCTTGTTCTTGGTGAACCACAAATTCTTGGCCAATTAAAACAAGCCTATAAAAAATGTTCGGCCTCTAAAAGCACGGGCGCTGTGAGCACTCGATTATTGCACAAATCTTTTTCAGTAGCGAAAAGAGTACGCACAGAAACTGCGCTTGCTTCGTCTGCTGTTTCTATTTCCTACGCCGCTGTAGAACTAGCAAAGCGCATATTTAATTCTGTAAATGAACACAATGCTCTTATCATTGGCGCTGGTGAAATGGCTGAACTTGCGGCTCTGCACCTAAAGCAAGCGGGCATACGTGAAATTTATGTTGCGAACAGAACCTATGAAAATGCCGTTGATTTAGCCGAAAAAGTTGAGGGTATTCCTCTTCGTTTTGAAGATTTACATAATTATTTAGATAAGGCAGATATTGTCATTTCGTCTACTGGAGCGCAAAATGCTATTTTATGTGCTGATGATATTAAGCCAATAATGAAAATTCGTAAGAATAAGGCTATGTTTTTTATTGATATTGCTATGCCACGTGATATTGATCCTGATGTGAATAATTTAGATAACGTCTATCTCTATGATATTGATGACTTAAAAGAAGTTGTTGAAGAAAACATGGCATTTCGCCGCAGTGAAGCAGAAAAAGCTTGGGATATTGTTCAGGAAGAAACTGGTAATTTTCAGCATTGGCTCTCATCATTACATACGCAACCCACAATTATCGCCTTAAATACAATGACAGAAAATGTGATTAGAAATGAACTTGAGCGCACATTAAAAAAGCTTCCTGAATTTCAAAACATGTCAGAAGAAAGCCATGCTGCTTTTGAAAGAATGACAAAATCTCTTGTTAAAAAACTCAATCATACCCCTCTTGATTATTTAAAAACTTATAGAGATAGGGATAAAGCTATTGTAAATATTCAAAATGTTTTTGGTATAGAAGATTTTAGAAAAGAAATTTTAGATAAATAATTAACAAATTTTCATTATCTGAATTTTTTATTAACTCAATTTTAATGCAAAATGCTATAATTTAGAAAAACATTCTAATAAAAAATGCCATTTCACTTTTTGGGCGAAATGGCATTTTATTTTGTATTGAGAATCGCTGTTTTAGATAGTGTCGTCATAATATGATTTTTCGTCTTCTATCAAGGAAGATGAAAATGCTTTGAAGGAGTTTATTAAAAACATAAATGACTGAAAAAGCATTTGAAATCTGACACAGAGAGAGGCGAAAAGGCGATTTTAACTAAGGTATATACTATTCTTCAAAAACCAAGGGTAGCAATTCATCAATATGTGAAACAGTATGAATTTGAATCTTCTTACGTAATTCACTAGGTATCTCTTCAATATCCTTAGTGTTTTGATAAGGAATAACAG
>CAYJDN010000061.1:0-4736 GCA_964368925.1 uncultured Desulfovibrionaceae bacterium
GAAAAAATAGTCCTCTGCAATATAGCTAATTTTAGCATATAGATGAAATTTGGGCTATATCACCAAAAAGCAAAAGAATTAATGTAGAAACACCCCCTAATTTTACAGCTATTTTACTATATAATTCTTCCGCTCTAACCCTGCCCCTGTCATAAACCGAAGCATCACTTGCATTCACAATATTTTCAATTGGCATAACCAAACTATTGTAATAAGAGCCAATCTCTAATATTTCAGCAAATTCCACATCAAAAATAATCACATTTTCTAAAGCTGATTTTGAATAAGAAAAATGCCTAAGCGAATAATTTGTATAACTTTTTTCAGGACTCAGTATATAAAGCTTGCTTGTATTGTTTTTTTCTTTTTCGCATCTTTTAATGGCTAATTCTAATTCGTCGTCATTGCCCTTAAAAGCTAGACTTAATTTTAATATTGCTGGTTCTATCACTTTGTTATATATGGCAAATGAGCCTTTTTCTATTGGAGTGCTCATCACTTTAGATGGCGCACTATATGAATAGGAAAGAAAAACGCTTTTTTCTAAAATTTGCCTACCATTTTCATCATAAATAGCCCATAAAGTAGTCATTTTTCCTCCTTTTGTGCTTATTATTGCGCAATTTGGCTTATTTTAACACAATCTGCGCCTATTTTTGCACAACGCTACTATATATTGAATCAACTAAACCACTGTAATCATAGCCTTCTTCCCAGTTATTAGCTCTATCCCTCTTATCATTTGTAAAACTTGAATAATTGCTTAAACTCTCGCTTTCAACACGGCTATTTTGCACAAGATTTTCTTCTCTTATTATACTTCTTTCTTCAAAAAGGACGTCCCTCACATTTCTTTCCTTCACTCTTTCTTTTTGCGCTGAATTTAACTCATGTTCTGCATGCACCCTTTCAATAGATGGATAGGAATAGCTATTTGCATTCACCTCTAATATGGCTCTTGACAATAATTGTGAGGGCGAATTTTCCTCTTGCATAATTGGCGTATTTTTTGTTTTAAATTGGGATATAATCTCTTGAATTTTTTCTTTTTTCTTTGAAAAAACATTTATACTTTCACCAAAATCATTCAAAATTTTCTTCTCATCAGTAAAAGAAGATTCTCTTTTTTCCCCTACAATATTATTCTTTTTCGCTTGGATAGACGATAAATCACTCTCTTTTCTTGAAAAAGATAGAACTATATTTTCGATATGCGATTGAAGCAATGCCCCTTGCAAGTTTGCTAATAAATCTGAATGCTTATATAACTTAATATTTTTTGCATAAAGAGCCATTTTTTCTTTTATATCTTTTTTAATTTTTGGGAAGAAGGCTTTTTGATTTTCTTTACTACTCATTATATCTTCCTCATTTTACTTCATTTCTTGCATTTTTCTTTCTTCGTATACACGCCTATAATTTTCATTATCTACATATAGTATATCCACCAGCAACTGCATATCACTATAGGAATAAAGGCTGTCAAGCTCATGCAAACTCGCAAGACCACTTGAAATTACATAGCCTGCTTGGGGATTTTCATATTGAAGGTAGGCATTTTTCCTTTGCCATTTTCCACCTCTTCCAATCTTGCCTCTTCTTGATTCATTTCGAGCAAAAAATCTAAATTAAATTTCAACACCTCCATTCTTAGCTCAAATAAGGTGCGAACATCTTCAACATAACTCTCAATTGTGCTTGAATTTACCTGCATATAGCCATTATCAACACGTCTTTGCACACAGGTAAGCAATTCATCTAATAAAGGTTCAATTTCTTCAAAATCCGCATTACAAAAAACTTCTAGAAACCTACCATCGAAAAGAGCATCTATTAAAACCTTGCTTTTATTAGTATTATTACTATTCTCTTCTTTATTTACATGTCTGCTTTTGCATAAAGCTAAAAGTGCTCGCATAAGCCATTTTTCTAGCTGTAAAGCTGACATTTCTTTTATACGAAAAACAATTTCCTTGCCCCTATCTTGCAAAATTATTTCTTGCTCTCTGCGCATGCTTTATCCTTATTATAATTGAGAACTTTTAAAATCTTCAAATTGAAATTTAAAACTTACTGGCTCAAGCACTTTCTTCGTATCAGGTACAAGCTTGCCCGATTCTAAAACACCATTTGAATAGGTAAACACCTTATTTAATGATGGAATTTGAACAACTAAAGTGCAAGCATATAATTGTCTATTTTGCGTCATCATCTGCGCCAATTGACTCAGCCCCACAAGCGAGGGCGAACTTGCCTCAAGAGTGATTGTAAGCCCTTTCATGCTTGGCATAAATGCAGAAACCATCTTTCCATCAACGCCAATACGGCTTTGGCTGTAACTTACTTCATCAAAATTCATGCTCTGATCAGTGGCAAATTGCTCTAGTACAATTCCTGCTGGATACAAAGTTTCTACAATCAAAATTGCACTAGCATTAGCGCTTGTAATATTATTCAATGACATAACAACTCCTTATAATAGATAATTTATACTAAAGCAGATGAAGCAAGCACTAATTTATTAATACTTCCGCCGTAACTATACCAAAGATTTACAATAGGGCTTTCACGATTAGTTCTAGCATTTGCGCCAGGATCTTCAACCTGCACATAATAGCCGCTTAACATAATTTCATCTGCAATATTTTTACCCGCTTCACGATTCACTTGCGCCTTTTGCGCTTCTGATAAAGAAATTCCAGCTTCAATAACGCCATTTTGTAAGGCTTGATTAATTGGATCTTGCATCCAAGCACGCACTAAGGTGTAGCCTTGTTGCGAATAAGGCGTGCGTGAAGAATTTGATAAACCAGATAAAAGCGCCAATTGTAAACTATTATTGAGCCAAATCGCATTCCAATATACATCTATCCATTTGTAATTACCAAACATTTGACCAGGATAGTTAAAAGTGAAGCTATCATTTCTAGTGGCATAATCACCCACAAAATTCATGCCCTGTGCCAAAAGTGCTGAAGCGCTTTCTTCGTCAGTTACTGAAGCAGGCAAGCCAGATTGCGCTTTGAAAGCCGCTGTAATTGAACCTTGCGTACGATTATAGTCAATGCAAGCACCAATGCCCATGATAAAGGCGCAATATTCCACATTATTATATTGACCTGCAACGCTTGACAATTCCGCTTCTTGAAGAGCAAAAGCAATAGTTTCCGTAGAGTTTTGCTCCAATAGTCTAATATCATCATCGGCATACAAGAATAAATATGCGACATCTTTAGAATTTGCCCAAGCAGCAAGAGCTAAAACTTCTTCCTTGCTCGGAAGCCATGCTGTTGTAAAATTCACCCAATTTTGAGTAATACGAAGAAGAAGCTCCATGTTCTCATGCTCACTAAGCGCTGCACTGCCTTGCGAAAGAATTGCGCCACTTGCACTATCTAAAGCCAAAAATTGAGCTAATATATTTGTCGCAAAAGAAATACTTGAAGCTTCATTTGCATAAGCACTTGTGATTTTAAAGGCTTTTCTATAGCTTACATATTCAACTTTTGCCTCCTCTAAAGCAATTACAATAGGACTATCAACACTTGCGCCGCTGGCTTTTTCTTCAATAGCAAGAGCATTTATAGCGCTTGTTAATATTTCTGCTATATCGCTCCAAGTATTTACTTGTGAAAATCCAAGGGGATGCGTTGTTAAAGTCTTGCCCATTATCGAAAATTCAAGACGTGGACTTGTAAGTCCTTTGATTTTTGAAATGTCTTGTGAAATTTTTGCTCCATACAAGAAAGCAGGGCGAGCGCTATCAATGCGAGCGGCATAATGTAAGGTGCTAGGTTTTTTGAAAGAATTTGTGTAGCCAAGAAAATATATTTGTGCAAGTTTCGCTTCTACGCTTGTTGCGCCAAAATAATCTTCAACACTGGCGGGGCTACTAAATGAAAGCACTGCATTTGCTGGAATATCAGCGTGTTTTGACAATATCAATCCATTAAATTCTAAGTTATCTCCACTACTTGAAATAAGTCTTGGGTTCACCTCAACAATGTGACTAGCTGGAATTGGCATATATACTCCTTTAATATAAATGTATGCTAAGCATATAAAACATCAGTATTTTTTATGTCTACTTTGACACTTGAAAATGTATCAATTCGAATTGCAATTTTAGAATAATACGAACAATGACAAAGAAGTTTTGCTTTATAGGCTTGTTTCTTTGTATCTTGCCCATTTTCTTCATTTTTTTGTATAGCGTAGAGGGGGCTTATGCTTTTTTTGGCAAATAATTCCATACCTCGTGGATGCGTGAACATTTGTGATAAAATCTGCACACTTCTTTGTGTTTCAAATAGCAAATTCGAAGCTATCTCAAATTCAACAATCGCTTCTTGCAAAGCATAGTTAATTTCCTCATCAAAATTTTCTCCGTCATCGCTTGTATTATATTCAATTCTTTGAATATTTTCCCCTCGTTCCTTAATTTCAAGAAGCGAAATAATAGCGTAGTGATTTTTATTCCTTCCCCTTGCAGAAGCCATGCTTTTGCCCTGATAACTTTGATAAATGGCCTCTTTATCTATTCTCCCAAATTGAACTATAAATTCATAAAAACTTTCTAATATTTCAGGCATTTCTGCCTTTATTTTTATTTGATTTTCTTCAGCTATCTGACTAAATTCTTCTTGCATTGTTGGGGCTATTTTTAATTCTTCATTCATATACTCCCCTTTCTCTATAGTATACCCTCTGGTTTTTGGGCTTGTAGACTTGCTAAA
>CAYJDN010000061.1:4746-8883 GCA_964368925.1 uncultured Desulfovibrionaceae bacterium
TTATTGACGTATTTTTCAATAACATCAATCAACAACCAATAAGAATTATCACTACGCATTACAATGTCAGCGCTTTCATTGCCTGCATGCGCCATAGTTTTGGGACAAAATTCATTATTTATTTCAAAATAAATCAAACAATGTATTTGATTATTAGGCAAATTATCCGTCAATATGCTTTTTTGCCTATCTGATTGAATTTGAACCAATAATTCTTTAGCTTCCTTATATTGCACTGAAACTAAACCTCTATCGTTATTCATTGAGTCGACTGCAAAATAAAGAATTTTTTCTTTATTATGTGCAAAATGAACGCCATTTAGGATTAATTTTGCTATTTCCATACTATTTTCCTGCGTAGTAACGTGCTTTAGGATATGGCTGAACTATTTGCCTATAACTTGCACCACATTGAGTTTGATTGAACCAAGCAGCATCAAATTGCTGAGTAATTTCAAAACTTGTCGAAACTGATCCAGCGCTCGCATTTGAAAGAGAACCTACTAAATCATTACCTCTTTCATCTAAAGAGGCTAAATGACAAACTAAAAGCCATAACAAGCTCTCTTTTGTTTCAGCATCTCTATTTTGTGATTGATTATCACTTTGCGCAAAGATAAGTATGGATAATCTATATAAATGCTTCAATTTATTATCACTTACATTTTCAAATTGAGCATACATTTCACGAAATTCAATAAGGTTAAATGCACTATTTTCTTCATTTGATTGAAGCATAACACCCCCCTTAATTTTGCTTATTTAATTGCTTATTTAATCGTATCTGGCTTTGTAAATGTGTTTGAGATATTGACTTGCTCATTTCCATTCACTTGTTTTTCTTGCTCTTTTGCCCTGTCATTTCCATAATCCATGCTATCGCTTGCATATAAACGGCCAGATTCAAAAATTTTCATTGAGCCATACATTTTTTCAATTTGCTCATAATCTTGGCGCAAAATTTCTGTAATACCAAACTTTCCAGCGCTCATACGATTTCCGCTAGGATTATAAAGCTCAGAAAGCGGTGAACCATTGATTTCAATGACTTTATTATTAGACAATCTAAATTTAATTCCTGTTGGCGAATTATAAAACACATAGACAATATCTTTATTTGATTTAAGACTTCTACTTCTTTTTTTCTTTTCTTGAACTTCAACTTTTTCCATTTTTTTTCCTTTGATTTGTATGGCATAGAAAAATATTCCTATGCCATACGCTTAATTTTACATACCAGTCATGCGAACAAAGGCAAGCGGACGATAAATAACCGCTCCAGCAGTTGCACACGCAAGCTTCTGCGTAATTGAACTTTCACGTCTGAAAGGCGGATAAGCTCTGAACTTTTCAGGCGCCACACATTCGCCAGTCACTTGACCAAGAATTTCTTCTGGATAGAGGCAAATAGTTTGAGTGCCTTCAGAATTTTGTAATTCAGGCACTACAACTATGCGTAATTGTGTGAAATATTTTTTTAACATATCAAGCACAGATACATTAAAATCTGTGGCCGCTCCAAGCATAACATTGAGCGATGGAGAAATAGCTAACACCATAGGGCTTGAGGCGTCTACATGACCGCCCACATTGCCTACCAATTCTTCAAATAAAGCCAAAATATCATTATATCTTTCTAATGTACTTTTTTTCGACCAAAGCACACGTGAGTCAATAGAAAGAGGGCTAATTGCCGCTGGCAAGGAAGGATCATTCAAAATTCCGTATATTTGCATGCCCTCAACGCCAAGCAAATAAAATTTATTTGCATCAACATCAAGCATGGTGAGAGCCGCTCTTTGCTTGTTTGCAACAGCTGAAATTTGAGCTTCACCAGCCATTTCTGCTTCTAAATCACCAATAGAAAGAACAGTTTGAAAACGATAAACCTGTCTGTATGGAAAATTGTAATTCACATTCACAGTGCCACTATTGCCAAAATCTGAATAAGCTTGTGTTGTACCCACTAATTCTTCAGTCGAAAAATGGATTTGTGTCGATGCAAATGTCCCTTTCTTAACTTCCCTAAACATATCACGTGCACTGCGTTTTTGCGTAAGAATTTCAATAGCTTTGGGATCCCAATATGTGAGTAATGCACCAGGCACAGTGCCGTTGGATTGCGAAGCAAGACTCATATCTTGAGCGATTTCTCTATAATTATTTGAAATAGTTCGTCCTTTTGCGTCTTTATTATTACCATTTTCAATCCAGCCACGTGCATTTGTAAGATGAATATCTTTGTCTTGAGCTAAATATCTGAGCTCATTGGAAAATTGAAATTTGTTCATACATTCCTCTTTTCTTTATGTTTTTCTAGGCTGATCTATGCCCAATTTGAAATTACAATCAGCGCACCAATTTCACCGCCCTGACACACACTAAAATCTGTTTCTACATAACCAGTTACAGTCGCATCACTTGCCGCAGTTTGAATAGAGCCATCACTCAATTTAGCAAATATTTTTTGTCCTCGCACAGCCTTTGTTTGCGAAACAACATAAACATCACCCTTAATAATAAGATCTACAAATTCATTGCTTGCAACTTGAATGCTTGCTGATGAATTAAGCACATTATTAGAATATGTTCCAGTATGTGCCACAAGTCCAAGTGGCTTATTTGTGCCATGCGCAACAATGCTCATCACACTTTCACTGCTGTCATCGTCCAACCATGCAAAATTGCCGATTGTAAGCGTTTCAGCGGCTTGTGCGCTAGGAATTGCATAGATCGCAGGATTAATCCCTGCACATTGCCCAACGATTCCACCCGCAGGAATTTGGTTCATCTTTGCCTGAAATTCTGATTTACTCATCTTCTACTCCTTTATTTTTTAAAATTTCTTATTGAAAACGAGATCTAAACACTCGATTTTCTAACTTTTCTATATCTTTTTCTTCAATAGGTTTTTGCTGAAAAGCATGAATGACATCTTTAGCTGAGGCAGAGTTAGCTTTGAGCTCCAAAAGCCTACAAGCCTGCAAATAAACAGCATTTGCACTATCAAATGCAAAAACATCAAGCTCGCCAACAAGAGGTGTACATATATTAATCGCTTCTTGCACTTCTTGTAATTCTGCTTTAATTTCTGCTTTGAGGGCGCTTTTCGCCTTTTGTGCTAATGCTGAATCAAGAGCCTTATCTTCTTCAAATAAAAGATTAAATTCTTCATTTTCATTTTGTGTCTTATCAAGAGCCATAAGACTTTTGATTAATTCGTTGAGCATTCTTAAGCTTTGAATGTAATAGGGCAATTTTTCAATTAATTTTTCTTTGAATTCTTCATCAAATAAGCTTTTATCTTCATTTTTTTCCTTGCTATCATCGCTCTCATTGTTTTCATTATCAATTTCGCTTTGCTCATCTGAATCGTCATCGTCGTCTAAATCATCAGTACCTTCTAAATCGTCTAAATCGTCAATTTTTACATTATCTTCCATGTCTTGCACTTCTTCTAAATCATCATCATCATCATTAATTTTTACAATAATTTGATTTTTCGCTTCTTCTTTTTCACTCACTTGAACTTTTTGCTTATCTTGCTTATCTTGTTCATTTTCCTGCTTATTTTCTACATGCAGCATTTCTTCATCAGCATTGATCTCTTTAGAACCATCATGCTCGTCTTTCTTTTCTTTCATATTTTCCTCCTTTATTATCAGGTGTTTATAAGACACACTATCTGCCACATGCACATCATTCCCCACTCTACCTTCTTCCACCAATGCCACATGATTTCCACGTATATTTGTCATTATAAAATCATATTCTTGCCCCTCAAAATTTCCCTTTTCAAATAAGGGCGTATAAGCATAAGCCGCTGATAATTCAACTCTTTCTCTACTCTCAATTTTGCGAATTGCCTCTGCATCTGTCACAATAATTGAGTTTTTCAGATAAGGCGCTTCAAAAATAGCATTTGTCCCAAGCGAACCAACCCTATGTTCTTTTTGAGGGTTTTCAGCATGTTCAATATAATGATCTCTCAATAAAGGAAGCCCATTAAAAGTCTTAGCTCCTCTTGCTAATTCGCCGCCTTTTCTATAGGCATAATAAATACTCTCAGCATGTAGCCCTAATTGCTTATAATTTGGAATTTCATAACCATAATAAGGGCTTACACATTCTTTACTT
>CAYJDN010000062.1:0-8808 GCA_964368925.1 uncultured Desulfovibrionaceae bacterium
AGTGGATTGACTCTACTTGGGTGAAGAATAATATTACTTCTCGCATGGAGTAAGCGTGATATAGATATAATATTGTTTGATGATTTTGTAAGGAAGATATATTTTTGGCGTAGAATGACATAGCAAAAAAATTATCTTTATCCAACAACTTTATATTTCAAAGCGCATCATACACTTCAAAAAATAATATCCTATTTTATCCTTACTTTACTTGCATAAAAAACTTGACAGCTTCTTGATTGAGCCATATTCTTTTTGAATATTTTTTTAAAGGTGTATGCTATGCAAGAAGTAAGATTGAAGTACGGCAATTCTGAAATTGATTTTACCATAAAGAACGCAAAATCAATTAGTTATATTAATCCTATTAAGGCATCTTCAATTGAAGATTTGCATAAAGCTTTTGTGCATGAAGTTGAAGAAAACACTATTGATTCACCTGCACTAGAAGCTCTTGTAAATTCTGATGACAAAATCGCTATTGTTGTGAGTGATATTACCCGTTTATGGTCACGCCAAGACTTAGTGTGTAAAGAGCTAGTGGCATATTTGAATGAGCATTGCAAGATTCCTTTTGAAAATATGCTGATAATTATAGCACTTGGAACGCATAGAGCGCAAAGTGATGATGAAAACCGCAGAAATGTATCGGAATGGGTATATGATAGGGTGAAAGTTGAGTGCCACACTCCAGATTCTGAAGTTCATCACATTGGCACAACTTCTTATGGCACTCCTGTTGAAGTGAATACACTTACAAAAGATCGCAAAGTAATCTTCATAACTTCTACTGTGCATCATAGAATGTCGGGCTTTGGCGGTGGCAGAAAGAGTGTGCTTCCTGGCATTAGCAGCAAAAAAACGATTAATGCTAACCATCTTATGTGCTTAGATGACAACAAGCCTTGTTCAAGCGAACTCATAGGCATGGGTAAACTTGATACAAACCCTGTGCACCTTGACATGATGGAAGCGGCGGCACTTTTAAACCCGCTTTTTGGTATTAATATTGTTGTGAATAGCGAAGGCAAACTTTCTTCACTTGTATGCGGTGATTTTGCAAAGGCCTTTTTAGAAAGCTGTAAGATTGTTGAAAGCATTGCTTCTGTTGAAATTCCTGAAAAAGCCGATATTGTTATTGCTTCTTGCGGTGGCTACCCTAAAGATATCAATTTATATCAAGGTGTTAAAACACTATTCAATATGGCTGAAGCTGTAAAAGACAATGGTCAAATGATCTTTATTGCTGAATGTATTGAGGGTGGCGGTTCTCCTGACTTTTTTGATTGGGTGAATAATTTGAAAAGAGGTACAATAGACAAAGACTTGAGAGAGAATTTCACCATTGGCGGCTATATTTTCTATGCAAGTATTGAGTCTATTAATAAAGGCGAAGTGCTTGCTGTAACCAAGCTTGATGCGCAAAGTCTTGCGGATATGAATAATAAAGGCTTTGACAATATCACATCATTAATAGAAACAGTTGATTTTACAGATAAATCTGTCTATATCATGCCATTTGGTGGCAGCACTGTTCCTTTTGTCAAAGCTTAATATTTTACAAAATTAATTTTATAAACAGAAATAATTACAAGGAATTATTATGAAATTACAAAAACTTCTATTGACATTTGTATTACTTATAGCGACTTTTGCTTTAACTGCATGTAAAGGTAGTGATGAAAGCGCTGATGGCAAAAAACATTATAATATTGGCATAGTGCAAATTATTGATAATGGTGCATTTTATGACATGCGTGAAGGTTTTATGGCGAAAATGCGTGCTAATGGTTATGGCGAAGACGTGATGACTTTCCATTATAAAAATGCGCAAGGCGATTCAACAAATTTGAATGCTATTTGTCAAGAAATGGTGAATGCTAAATATGATTTTGTTGTAGCGATTGCGACACCAGCGGCGCAAGCTATGGTAAATATGGACAGCGACATTCCTGTTTTCTATATTTCAGTTGCTGATCCTTTAGGCGCAAGAGTTATAAGCGACATGCAAAAGCCAGATAAAAATGCAACAGGCACTACAAATGCAATTCCAGTAGTTGAGATTTTTGAACTTGCTAAAGAAGTGAATCCAGAAGCGAAAACATTTGGTCTACTCTACAATACAGGCGAAGTGAACGCTATTACGACTATTAAAAAAGCGAAAGAATATTTAGATGCAAATGGCATGAAATATGAAGAAGCCATTGTGACAAATTCAGCGGAAGTTCAGCAAGCAGCTCAGAGCCTTGTAGATAAAATCGACGCTTTCTTTATTCCTAATGATTCTGTTATCCAAAGTGCTATGGACGTTGTTTCAGAAATTGCAATCGAAGCTAAACTTCCAAGTTATTCAGCATCAGCAACGACGGTTATGTCAGGTGCATTAGCGACTATCGCTATTGATGACAAAGAAATAGGCGCTATTACTGCTGATATGGCGACTGAATACCTCAATGGTAAGAAAATTCCTGAAATTCCAGCAAAAATAGTTCCTGCTACTCAAATTGTATTCAATCAAGGGACAGCAGATGCTATTGGCATGAAATTACCAGAAATGGAAAATGTAATCTTGCTTAATACTGCGAAAAAATAAATAAAATACTAATGGGGGCTATTTAGCCCCTTTCACATTCTATTTATCTTTTTCATATTCTTGTTATTTTTTCATATTCTATTTTTTTGCAATTTCATTTGTCAATAAAGAATAGTTCAAATCGCAATTTTATTATAAACACATATAACAAAGAGAAATATATGACTTTATTTCTAGGCTCACTACAATTAGGTTTTATTTATGCCCTGCTTGCCATCGGGATTTATATAGCCTTTCGTATTTTAAATGTTGCTGATCTTTCAGCCGAGGGCACTTTCACTTTTGGCCTTGCTGTTTCTGCTGCTTTCACAGCCGCAGGACACCCATTTTTAGGCATTATTTTTGGTATGATGGCGGGTTTTCTTGGTGGTTGTATTACTGGCCTTTTGCAAACAAAGCTTTCAATACACCCCATTCTTGCGGGCATACTCACTATGAGTGGCTTATATTCAATAAATCTTGCTGTTATGGGTTCAAGTTCTAACATTTCTCTTGTGGGTTTAGACACATTATTTAGGCTTGCTTTTTCAGCCTTTCCAAGTGTGAGCCGTGACATTATAAGACTAGTTTTAACAGGCACTTTTTGTATAATGACAATAGCATTTCTTGCTTTCTTTTTCAAAACGCATCTAGGCCTTTGCATACGTGCAACAGGCGACAATGAAGCTATGGTGCGAGCCTCTTCTATTGATATAGATTCGACAAAAATTCTTGCTCTTGCAATTGGCAATGGTTGCATTGGCTTATCTGGAGCATTACTTGCACAATATCAAGGCTTTGCAGACATTAGCTCAGGCATAGGAATTATTGCTGTAGGTCTTGCTTCTGTTATTATCGGCGAAAGAATTTTCAAAATGGGTAATGTCACTTGGGGCTTATGCACTGCGGCTTTAGGCTCTATTGTCTATAGGCTTATTGTTGCTGTGGCGCTTGCTTCTAGCTTATTCCCCGCTTATTTCTTAAAGCTTATTTCTGCGCTCATTGTTGCTTTTGCACTTGCTATTCCTAAAATTCAAGAATATTTAAAATGGCGTAAAATTAAAAATGAGGGGCTAAAAAATGCTGCAAATAACTAATTTAAAAAAAGTTTTTGGAGCTGGTACTCTCACAGAACACATAGCTCTAAATAATTTAAATTTAAACGTTGCCAAAGGCGACTTCATTTCGCTCATAGGCTCAAATGGAGCGGGAAAGTCAACTTTATTTAATGCTATTTCTGGCTATTTTTATAGCGACGCTGGTACAATTCTTCTTGAAAATCAAAATATTACCTATGATCCTGAACATAAAAGAGCCGCCTATATTGGCCGTTTATTTCAAGATCCTATGATGGGTACAGCGCCAAATATGACAATTTTAGAAAATCTTGCTCTTTCTTATTCTCGTCATAAAAGGCGTGGACTACGTATTGCCGTAAATGCTAAAGAAAACAAGTTCTTCCATGATGCTTTAGCTGAATTTGATATGGGACTTGAAGAGCGTATGCACACAAAAGTGGGCTTATTATCAGGCGGACAAAGGCAAGCGCTCACCTTACTTATGGCGACGATAGTAACTCCAAAACTCCTTCTCTTAGACGAACATACAGCCGCTCTTGACCCTGCGACAGCCCAAAAAGTAATGAAGATAACTCACGATATTATTGAAAAGCATCAGCTTACAACCCTTATGATTACTCATAATATTCAATCTGCCCTAACCAGCGGAAACCGTACTATTATGCTTGATAGCGGCAAGGTTTTTCTTGATATTACTGGCAATTATCGTGATGAAATGACATTGACAAAATTGATGGAATTTTATGCAACTACGCAGAAAAAAGAATTAGCTGATGACCGTATCTTATTAGCTTAATTATTCTTTTAATTTAATTAATAAATTCACACATTAACATTTGAAATAGTTCACTTAAATTATTTTAACTTAAATTGACCCAATAGTATTATCATGCTATAAACTATTCATTAAAAATCTTTAACTTGGAAGTTGTTATGCCATATATACCACATACCGAAGCCGAACTCAATGAAATGCTAGAAGTTGTTGGAGTTCGCACTCTAGATGATTTGTTCAATGAAATTCCCGAAGAATTGAAGCCACAAAGCTTTAATTTACCTACAGGAAAATCAGAACACGAAACCTGCCGTTACTTTGAAAATTTAGCGAACATGAATCGCACTGATCTTGTTTCTTTCTTGGGCGCTGGATTTTACGATCATGCTATCCCAGAAGTTGTAAACACACTTTCTTCACGTGGCGAATTTGTAACTGCCTACACTCCATATCAACCAGAAGTAGCGCAAGGCACTTTGCAAGCAATTTTTGAATATCAAACTGCTGTATCTCGCCTTACTGGCTTAGATTGTGCGAATGCCTCTGTTTATGATGGCGGTTTTGCTTTATTTGAATCTGTAACAATGTCCATACGCCAAACAGGTAAAACACGCATAGTTATTGATAGTGCTGTTTCCCCAATTTGGCGCACTATGCTTGATACGCATATTGCAAATCTCAACCTTGAATTAGTGGTTGTTGATCAAAAAGACGGCATGACTCAAATTGAAGCACTTAAAAATGCTATTGATGAAAACACCGCTTCAGTTATTGTTCAAAATCCAAATTTCTTTGGTAATATTTACGATTTCACCGAACTTTTCGCTCATGCGCACACTAAAGGCGCTCTTGGTATTATTGCCATTCAGCCTATGATGCAAGCATTATTGAAAACTCCTGGCGAAATGGACGCCGATATTGCCGTAGCTGATGGTCAAAGCCTTGGTCTTCCACTTGCTTTTGGTGGCCCATACCTTGGAATTATGACTTGTAAAAAATCTCTTATACGTCAAATGCCTGGCCGTATTGTTGGCAGAACTCAAGACGTAGACGGTAAAGTTGGCTATGTGCTTACATTACAAGCTCGTGAACAACATATTAGACGTGCAAAAGCAACTTCAAATATTTGTTCAAACCAAGCTCTTTGTGCATTACGTAGCCTTATATACATGACTGTTTCTGGCAGCGAAGGCATGGAACGCACTGCTTTATTATCTATGGAAAACACACGCTATGCCGCTGATCTTCTTCTAAATGCAAATGTTGGCATTGAAAGACTTTCAGATAATTCTTCACCTTATGCCTATGAAATAGCGCTCAAACTTCCTTGTAATGCACATGAATTAGTTGAAAAAGTTGTTTCTAAAGGCTATGTAGCTGGCTTCCCTGTTGGAAAATACTACGATGGCATGGACAATGTACTTCTTCTTTGCGCAACTGAAAAGCACACAAAAGAAGAAATTGGCATCTTAGTCGAAATGATTAAAGGCGCACTATAATCGCAATAGAATAAAGTAATCTTAAAAGAAAGAGAAAATATATGAAAATCGACAGAAAAACCGTCTTTGAAAAATCAGTTGCTGGAAGAAGAGGCTGTCTTCCACCTAAGCCAAAACATACGGCTCAAGACCTTTTGCCAGCTAACTTGCTACGTCAAGAAAAGGCAAGACTTCCTGAATTGTCAGAATTAGACGTTGTGCGTCACTTCACACACTTATCCATGCTAAACGTTGGCGTAGACAGTACTTTCTACCCTCTTGGCTCTTGCACAATGAAATACAATGCTAAATTCTTAGAATATATTGCAGCACTTCCAGGATTTGCTGCTCTACACCCGCTTATGTCACAATTACGTGGCGCAGGTCACTACACTCAAGGCGCATTACGTGCAATTTGGGAAATGGAAAGCCTCCTTTGCGAACTTACAGGCATGAAAGGCTTCACCCTACACCCAATGGCTGGCGCTCATGGCGAACTCACAGGCGTTATGCTCATTGCCGCTTACCACAAGAAAAAAGGCAATAAGAAAACAAAAATCATTTGTCCAGATGCGGCGCACGGCACAAACCCTGCTACTGCGGCTCTTGCTGGCTACGAAGTTGTAAATATCGTTTCAAAAGACGGTATGGTAGACCCTGAAGCACTCGAAGCAGCGCTCACAGACGATGTAGCAGGACTTATGATGACTTGTCCAAACACACTTGGACTCTACGAACAGCATTTACCACGTATCGTGAAAGCTTTAGAAAAAGTTGACGCTCTACTCTACTACGACGGCGCAAACCAAAATGCTATCATGGGCAAATTACGTGTTGGCGATGCTGGTTTTGACGTTGTTCACTTCAACTTACACAAAACTATGGGTACACCACACGGTGGCGGCGGCCCTGGTTCTGGTCCAGTTGGCGTTTCTCAACGCTTAGTTGAATTCCTCCCTATTTCACGTGTGCAAAAACAACAAGACGGCACTTTCTATCTTGAATATGATATGCCATACTCAATCGGTTATGTTGCGCCATTCTACGGTAACTTCGCAGTTATGCTTAAAGCCTTTGCTTATATGGTACGCCTTGGCGGCGACGGCCTTACTAGGGCTACTGAATATGCCGTTCTTAATGCGAACTATATGAAGAAAAAACTTGTTGAAGCACTTGATATCCCTCATCAAGATAGACATTCTATGCACGAATTTGTCGCTTCTGCAAAAGAAGGCTACAAAGCTTTCGATATAGCAAAAGCACTCTTAGAAGCTGGTTATCACGCACCAACAGTATACTTCCCGCTTATCGTGAAAGAATGCTTGATGTTTGAACCAACCGAAACCGAATCTAAGCAAACTCTAGATGAATTTATTGAAAAATTAATCGAAATCTGTGCGCAACCAAGCGAAGAATTGCATAACTACCCACTCACAACACCAGTGCGTAGATTAGACGAAACCCTCGCTGCTCGTTCTATGATTTTAACTGATCCATCATAACACACTAAATAAACTGAGCTTTTCTAAGTATATTTTTATTCCTTAGAAAAGCTCAAACTTTTCATATAATAACTATTTTTATCCACAAATTCACTTTTTAAAGAGTAAATATGCGATTAATTTCAGGTTTTTTAGGCGGCCGAGTTTTAAAAACTATTGAGGCAAAAGGCTATAGGCCTGCTATGGGGAAAGTGCGTGAAGCTCTTTTTTCTATGTTGCAATCAAACGGCATTGTTTGGTCAGATACGAAAGTATTAGACGTCTACGCAGGCACAGGCTCTCTTGCCTTTGAATCCATCAGTCGTGGTGCTCAAAAAGCCGCATTTATAGAAATTGATAAAAAAGCTATCGAATGTTTAAGACATAATATCGACAATTTCAAAATTTCTTCGCAATGCCAAATTTTACCTCACGAAGCAAATAAAGTACTTGCAAGAGAAGCAAGTGAAGCCTATCAACTCATCTTCGTCGATCCTCCCTATGGAGAAAAACTATTTATTCCAACGCTAAAAAATATTGTCCAAAATAATTGGTTAGATGAAGATGGTTTCCTTGTGGCTGAAGTAGAAGATGGTCTAAAATTCTCTTCTGATTACGAGGGTTTAGACCTTATAGCAGATAGAAGCTATGGGCAAACACGTATACTGCTTTGGAAGAAATCTTCTTCATAAATAAAAGGTGAAAATATGTCTAACGAAAAAAAAATTGCAATATATGCAGGTACTTTCGATCCATTAACTCATGGACATATTAGCATCATTCGCCGTGCATTATCCGTCTTCGATGAAGTCATAGTTGGCGTTGCCAAAAATACAGGAAAAAATACGCTCTTCACACTTGAAGAAAGACTAGAACTCACGCAAGTCACCCTCAAGCACCCAAATATCACAGTAGAATGCTTTGAAGGTTTACTCGTAGATTATGCACATAAAAAAAATGCAACAGCTCTTGTGCGTGGACTACGAGCCGTTTCTGACTTTGAATATGAGCTGCAACTCGCCCTTATGAATAGAAAACTTCGCCCAGAAATCGAAACTGTATTCCTCATGGCAAGTCTGCAATGGATGTATATCAGTTCAACCATAGTCAAAAATGCCGCAGAACTAGGCGGTAATATTTATGGTATGGTAAGCGATCCCGTTCGTGAAGCATTAAGAAAAAAATATGGCCACAGCCCTGATTGGAGCATGAACGAAGGCTTTAGTGACGAATAAAGGAAATTTACTATATATTATTAAAGCATAGTTTTTTTATATTTTTTTGTATATTAAATTTTCTGTCTACTTTTTCAGGTTTAGCTTTTTCTATTTTAGCTTTGGCGGAAGTATGAAGTTTTAAAAGGCATGGACTCAGAGGGCGAAGCCCGTGGAGTCCATGCCTTTTAAAAAATCTTCTACTACTC
>CAYJDN010000063.1:0-8708 GCA_964368925.1 uncultured Desulfovibrionaceae bacterium
TGACAGAAATTGCGGGCTGTATAGAGTGAATATTTTGCTTTAAGTATGTTTTTTGATAGGAAATATTAATAAAGGCATGGACTCCACGGCACTGTGTGCCTCTGAGTGACAGCGGAATAGTGACTTATAATAACTAATCTTTGTGAAGCGTATAACTTTTTTTATATTCTATATACTACATTTCAAATTCACGTAATCTTTCTAATACGCTATAATCAATTTTCAAATTTCCTTGACCACTTCCAAGCTTAATGTTGGGTTTTACTGCTCCGTGATAATCTGAACCACCTGTAATGCCTAAAGCGAATTCTTTTGCATAGAATATTGACTGTATTGTCTGATCTTTGCTATTTGTGCTGTAATAACATTCAAGCCCTTGTAATCCTAAATCTTTCATCTCTTTTATTTGCGCTTTGCGCTCTTTGGGATTGCGAACAGGTGTGAGATAGGGGTGGGCATAAACCACGAATGCTTTTGATTCTCTAAGTGCTGTAATTGCTTCTTTAATATTTAAACGAGTTTTAGGTATGTAGGCTATAGCTTTATCGCCTAAGTATTTTTTAAATGCACTACGTATATCTTTTGCATAGCCTTTCTGTACCATAGCAAGTGCGAAATGTGGTCTGCAAATAGTTGAAATATCGTGCGTAATGTATGTTTTATTCAAATTAAAGTTTTTGTTGTTTGTGTGGAAAATTTTGCTTGCTTGATCTATATCTGTAATTTTGTTGTTTTCTGTAACTTTGTTGTTTTTTGTAGCTTTATTGTTTTCTGTGTCTATAGTTTTAAAAATATCTTCAAAGGTAAGATCAATACCAGCTGTATTTAGCTTTTTTAGAAGAGCAATATTTCTTTCTTCTCTATACGCTCTAACTTCATTGATGATATTTTGCAATTTAGGCGAATGGATATGTTTTAAATCTTCTTTATTCAGCCAATAGCCTAATATATGGACTTCTTTTGTGTGGAGCTGGCATGAAAGTTCAATGCCTTGAACAAGCTCTATACCAATTTCATCGGCTATTTTTTGAGCTTGTTCAAGGCCATCTATAGTATCGTGATCTGTTAAGGCTATAGCGCTAAGGTTTGCAGCTTTAGCCTTTAATATTAATTCTTCGGGTGTATCAGTGCCATCTGAGGCGATTGAATGTGTGTGAAGATCAATATATTTTTCCATATGCCTTAGTTTTGCAATGGAGAAATGATGTCTAAATCTTCATCAATATTTTTATGAGCAACCTTATTTGAGCGATAAGCAATTCTCTCAATAGCGCTAATGCTATCAATAAAGAGTCTTTCTGCTTGTGGGTTGCTTTCACCTTGACATACATCTGTCATTGCAGAAGTTCTAAATTTAATTTCTTCTTTACGTAATTTCTTGGCTATAGCTTTAACTTCTTCTTTTGTTTCCGCTTCTTCAGCTAGAGCAGAAAATGCAAGAGTAAAGGCATGGCGAGCAGTTTTATACATAGTATGAAGTTCTTCAATGCGCTCAGCTTTATAATGGGCATTGCTAGAGGATCTATAATTATAGAATTTAATAAGATCGTTAGCTTTATCGCCAATTCTTTCTAAATCGCTTGAAACTGAAACATAGGCATAAAGCTTTTGCA
Source organism: uncultured Desulfovibrionaceae bacterium (assembly GCA_964368925.1). GTDB lineage: Bacteria > Desulfobacterota > Desulfovibrionia > Desulfovibrionales > Desulfovibrionaceae > CAYJAZ01. Next base: position 1,614 of record CAYJDN010000063.1, read on the forward strand.
CAACTTCATCTGGTATGGCTGATTTCATAATGGTTGAAGCGTATTGATTTATAGAATGATAGAGCATATCAACTTTATCTTCTAGTTCATTCGCTTTAGAAATTTTTTGTGGTTCATTATTGAATAGAATATTTTCAACTTCATCTAAAAGTTCATTTGTTGTTTGTGCTAAATGAATACATTCATTATTTACAGCGTTGACAGCAACAATAGGTGAAGATTCTATTAGCTTAGGATCAAGATAGAGCGCACCCTCTTTTTTTACTTCTACTTCGTCAGGAATCATTTTCTTGATGAATCTTGCAAATATTCCTGTAAATGGTAAGAAAATAAGCGTGTTACATACATTGAATAGTGTATGAGAGTTTGCTATTTGGTGTGTGATGTGTTCGGAAGTACCTGCGAGGAAAGGTAGGTAAACTGGCATGAGTGGTAGGAATAAACAAACACCAAAGAAATTGAATAAAACGTGAGCAGCACAAGTTTGTTTTGCTGCTTTATTTGTGCCTATTGATGCGAGGATTGCTGTGATTGTTGTACCTATATTATCACCAAGAATAATCGGAATTGCTGCTTCTAAGGGTAATATTCCCTGAGCGCCTAGTGCAATAGTGAGGCCTACTGTTGCCGAACTTGATTGCACAAGTAGGGTGAGCAATGTGCCTGCAAGAACGCCTAAGAGCGGATTGTGAGAAAATGTGATGAAGATGTCTTGCCTGTCACGTAGAAAATACATTGCATTTTCCATTGTTTGCATACCAATAAAGAGTAAACCAAAGGCAAGAAGTCCATTTCCTAAATATTTATAAAATTCATTTTTGAAGAAGAAATTCATAAATACGCCAGCTACAACAAATAAATAGGCGAAATCTTTTACTTTAAATGCAATAATTTGTCCTGTTACAGTTGTGCCTATGTTTGCACCCATAATGACGCCGATGGCTTGTTGTAAAGTCATAAGACCAGCATCAACAAAGCTCACTGTCATAACTGTGGTAGCAGAGCTTGATTGTAGAAGGACAGTAACAAAAGTGCCCACAAATACGCCAAGTACAGGAGTTTTTGTGAGCGCATGGATTAATGAACGAAGTCTATTCCCGGCTAAAGATTGTAAAGATTGGCTTATTAATTTAATAGCAAAAAGAAAAATACCTACACCACCAAGTAGTTGTATAAGGCTTTGACTTGTCATAAAAACTCCAAAAAAGTGATCTATAAAATGATCTAAAAATATACAATAGCGTTTTAAGCACTTTTGCCACAAGAACGTAACATAGATTCTTCTCAATGACAAATTAAATAATTGCGCAAATAAAAAAAGTAAAAACTTGATTTATCTAATATTAATCGAGGGTTACAAAGGCTTTGAGTATGGTTTTTACACCTATGTTTTGGAAATTTATTTTATATTTGTCATTATCAACTTCATCTAAAATCTTTCCCCTACCAAATATTTTATGTGTGCAGTAGCCAAATTTTTTAGGATCTTTTTTTGCACTACTGCTTGAACTTGCATCATCAAATCTATCACTATAGCTATTTTGTTTGCTATACTGTTTTTCAATCCTTTCCCTATTGTATGATGGCGCAAATGCTCTATCGTCCAAAGGATTATAATATTTTTCTGTAGGTTTCGTGTTCAAATAAACGCCACCACCAATATTTTCCTTATATTCCTCATAATAAGAGCGTGGAATTGGGTGAATAAGAGGGGAGGGGAAAGCTGTTTCTAATTGTCCATTACTTCTTTGGCGTAAATATTGCGGCACAAATAGAGCTAAACTCTTTCTTGCTCTAGTGCAAGCAACATACATAAGACGTATCTCTTCTTCAAGATTGTCTTCTTTCGCCTTGCTTGATGGGAAGCGACCGTCAGCTAAATCAAGTATAAGAACATGATCCCACTCTAGCCCTTTAGCTGAGTGAATGGTGGAAAGCGTTACCTTTGCGCCATAATCTTCCTCTTTGTTGACACTTGTTTCTAAAGCATAGTCAGCTAAGAAAAGATCTAAATTAGGATATTCATATACAGCTTTCAGTAATTCCTCTAAATCATTCAGTCTTTTTGGATATTCATCTGCTGTATACAGTTCTGAAATGTGAGGTTTGTATATTTCCAAAATTTGAACAAAAAGATTATACAAATCAGAATGTTGAGCGTTTTCATTGGCATAATAATTCGTACGTAAACTATTAAGCATAAGCATATCTTTTTCAAATTCAGGATATTTAGATAATTGCTTTTTGAATTTTTCTTCTTCGCCATCATAGCTAAGTTCGTAAAGTTTTTGCGCTGTTTTTGCGCCTACGCCCTTGGCAAAACTCGCTATACGAGTAAAGGCAACATTGTTGAGTGGATTGTGGATAAGGAAAGCATAGGAGAGGAAATCTTTGACATGAGCCGCCTTTGATAATTCCATACCGCCAACTTTTTTAAATTCTATACCCACTTTTTTTAATTCTGTTTCAAGTAAGAAAGAATGGTAGCCAGAACGGAAAAGTACTGTTATTTCAGAAGCATCATTTGTGAGCAATAAATCTTGAATGTGTTGACGTGCAACCAAAGCTTGCCTTGCATCATCATGGACTTTATATAAACGGACAGGTGCCGATGTAAGTATGTCATTTTTATTGGAAAATAAATGCTTCTTATAGCCCTCGCTTGCTTGAGAAAGTACAGCATTTGCTACATCAAGTATGGGTTGATAAGAACGATAGTTTTCTTCAAGATAGATTGTTTCAGTATTAGGAAATAGTTTAGGAAAATCTAAGATATTTCGTACTGTTGCCCCTCTAAAAGCATAAATTGATTGCGCATCATCGCCCACAGCCATCACATTACCATTTGTGCCTGCTAAATGCCTGATAAGTCGAGCTTGGACTTTGTTTGTATCTTGATATTCATCAACCATTATATACGGATAGAAATCTTGATAGTATTTAAGAACTTGTTCTTCTTCTTTGAACAAAGTGTCTAATTCAAAGAGCAAATCATCATAATCATAAAGACCCTTTGTCCTTTTATATTGTTGATATTGCAAGGCTAGGCTCTCTAAGTCGTCAGAATAAACAGAAAGATGACTTTGCTTTTCAAGGCGAAGAAGTTCTTCTAAATTCAATTCTTTATTTCTGGCTTTAGAAATCATTGAAATAATTGCAGTGGATTTTGGAAAAGATCTGTCACCCTTAGCAATCTTTGTTTCACTCTTTATTTGCGTAATAATTGAGCTTTGATCGGCACTATCCAAAAGGCTCAATCTGCCGATTTTTCCCTCAGCATGTCTAAAACAAAACTTTGGGTGCATGGAAAGTATGGAAAATGCGAATGCATGGAAAGTTCCAGAACGCATAGAGCGCATGTCTTGATTAATGAGCAATGACGCTCTTTCAAGCATTTGTGAAGCCGCTTTACGTGTAAAGGTGAGTAGCAGCATATTATGTGTGCCAACGCCTTGCTCAATAAGCCAAGCAAGACGATAAATAAGGGTACGAGTTTTTCCTGAACCTGCGCCAGCGATGATGAGAAGCGATTGCGCTCTTGAAGTAACCGCTTGCTGTTGAGCTTTATTTAATGTTGAAATATCAAGCATATATGACCTTTATTCTTCATTTCCATCTATAGTGTCTTCATAGGTATCATAATCGTCATAGTCAGTATCATCTAGCGTTTCATCAAGAATAATTTGCCAAAGTTTTTCAATGCCATATCCAGTATGAGCCGCTACAGCGCATACTTTTGTTGTGGAAAGCTTTTGCCAAAAACTCAAAGCTTGGCCCAATTCTTTTTGCTTTACTTTGTCGCATTTTGTAAGAACAACTTGAAACTTTAATCCAATGCTCGAAGCAAAGGCAAGCATGTTTTTATCGGATTCTTGAGGCGGGATACGTGAATCTACAAGAATAAGAAGAAGCTTCAATTCTTCTGTGTTTTCAAGGTATTGAGAAATTAACTCTGCCCAAGCATCTCTTTCTGTTTTAGAACGTTTAGCATAACCATAGCCTGGTAAATCCACCAAGAAAAGATCATGTTTTTGTACTTTAAATAAATTTACACTTCTTGTTTTACCTGGTGTAGAACTCACCTTTGCTAAATTTTTTCTGCGTGATAAAGTGTTTAGCAAAGAAGATTTACCAACATTAGAACGGCCAGCAAAGGCTACTTGTACGCAATGTCTATGTTCTTCAAATTCAGCAAAAGGATTTGCTAATTGTTCTGGTGTATATAAGGTAGAAAAAAGATCTACCTGAGGAAAGTTGAAAGAACTTTTTTCATTTTTTTGAGCTTTATTTTTTGTGTTATTCATAATAATCCTAGCAATTATAGTATGTTATATTGTAAAATTTATGTGTGAAATTTTTAAATCTAAAAGTTGACAACTTGCCCTACTCAATGCAAAATACCAAATTGTCTATAAGAAGAAAAGCTCTTTTTTTAGATAAATAAATTTTATTGGTTTAAAATAGAATTTTATTTAATAAGCAAAAAAAGCAAAGGAAGAATATATGTACTCTACTACCGACTTTAAACGTGGCCTTAAAATTGAAATTGATTCAATTCCTTATGAAATTATTGAATTTCAACACTTCAAACCAGGCAAAGGCGGCGCAATGATGCGCACAAAATTGCGTAACCTACTTAATGGTAAGGTTGTTGATAATACTTTTCGTTCTGGTGAAAAAGTTGGCAAACCAGATATGGAACATCGTGATATGCAATATCTCTACCGTGAAGGCGATGAGCTTGTATTCATGGATCAAGTTACTTATGAGCAATTGCAAATCAAAGAAGAGTATACAGGCGGTAAATCTGACTTCCTAAAAGAAGCACAAATTTGCGAAGTTCTTCTTTATAATGGTGAAGCTATTGACATTGAAGTACCTAATTCTGTTGTATTAAAAGTTACTGAAACAGAACCTGGTGTAAAAGGTGATACTGTTTCAAACGTGACCAAACCTGCAACTTTAGAAACTGGTGCAGTTGTTCAAGTGCCGATTTTCATCAATATTGGCGACCATGTAAAAGTGCATACTGAAACTCGCGAATATCTTGGACGTGAAAAAGTATAATTTGTATAATTAGATCATTTTTCAAAAATATTGTGAAAAATGATCTAAACTCATCATTTGAGTGTAAACGAAATTGATGAACAAAAAGCACGAATAGAGTAAGCTTTGCTTGCTCGTTAAATGAGTGCTTTTTGGATATTATTAAGTTTAGAGCAGTTTTAAGCTGTATGAAAACTGCTCTAAGAAGTTCTAGCCCTCTTTGGAGGGCTGAAATTTTTTTTGAACTTGCATAAGGAAAAAGCACGTGGATAATGCCTATCATATTGTTTTAGTTGGAGATGAAAGTTTTGTTAAATTTAGCGCTGTTTGTATGTATAGTATTGTAAAACATACAAATATTTCTAAATCTTTAGCCGATTATCAAGATATAAATAAAATATTTCACGGCGAGAATTATCAAAGTTCTGAAAAATATGACAAAGAACCAAGTGGCTATGTTTTTCATTATCTGACAAATGGACTTTCGAAGGAAAAGCATGAAGAACTTGACGCTTTAGTGGCTGAATTGAATAAAGTTTATCCTTGCCAAATCCATGTTCATACTTTCACCGAGAATGAATTTCTTGATTTTCCAACATGGAGGAAATCGCTTTTAGTTTATTATAGATTGAAAATTTCTCACTTTATTCCCGATTATGTTGAAAAAATATTATATCTTGACAGTGATATTATAGTTAATACGGATATAAGAGAATTATTTGCTCTTGACATGAAAGACGCTGTTTTAGCTGCCGATGGGCAAGGATTCACTGAACGTGATTTTCCTTCGCTTACTGGACAAGAACCAAAAAAGTTTAAAGGAAATTACTTCAATTCTGGTGTTTTACTCATCAACTTCTCAGAGTGGAAAAAACAAAATATTGAAGAAAAAACTTTAGATTTTCTAAAGCATTACCATGTTTATGTTGTTGATCAAGATGCATTAAATGTTGCTGTAGAAAATCCAATATATCTTAATTTAACTTGGAATTTTGGTACATATCCGTCTATAGAATATATCAAGACACAATATGATAATTCAATGTCTTATACTGACCTTGGGTGGATTAAACGTATTGGTGATGATCGTAATCTTAAAATCATTCACTATTGTGACGATAAACCTTGGAAAAGTTCTTGTGTGCGAATAATTAATTTTATCCCATGTTATGAATATCAGGCTTTTGCTGCTTATTGGTGGTATGTGGCTGAAAATACGCCTGTTTTTAATAAAGAACTTTTAGCCATTAAAGAATCAAGAACCTATAAAGAAACTATAGCAAAAGAAGCAAAAGAAATATATATTTTAGAAAATGATAATCTTTACAGAAAAATATATATATGTTTTAAGAAAGTGCAAAAAGCAATACGCCCTTTTGCTAAAAAAATCGAAGCTCCAATTCGAAGAAAAAGAAACCAAATTAAGGCCTCGTTGAAATTGGCGAAGAAGAAATAAATATGAGAATGCTCACTTGTTGTTTATTTCAAAACACAAGATTCGTAGTATAAGCTTTTATTTTTTCTTATTTATAGATTCTATAGAGTTAAGCACCCTTTTTCTTAAATCACTACTTGAAATGCCTTCAGTGCGAGGAAAAATAAGTAAGCGATCTTTTCGAACATCATTCATATTGTCATCACCGTGGACAAGTAAATCAATATTGTGAGCGTCTAAAAATCCGTCACTCAAATAATAGTCGCCAGCAATGACTTCATCAACATATTTTATGGCTAAGAGTATTTCTTTACGTTCTTCAAAATTCAGCTCAGGGACATAGCCCTTAATCTGTACTTAAAGAAATAATAACATCTCCATATTCTTTAGCTTTTTTTAAAAGCCTGATATGTCCATGATGTATTAAAGTTGCTGACATATCTACAAGTATTCTTTTAGGATTGTTCATAATATCACCTATGAGCAGTTTTAATAAATATTAACTATAATGAAAATATTTGTCAAATAAATTTATAACAATAGGCAGTTTTTCGTGGATTTAACCCGCTTATTGTAACTTTACAATTATGTTATCCCATGCTAATAAAGTCTTG